>JAILCK010000192.1 GCA_024680435.1 Lachnospiraceae bacterium | reverse complement strand
CCGGTGCATCAGTTGGGAACCAATCCCATAGCTGAGTAGCCGTGTCCGGCAGGGATAAACGCTGAAGGCATCTAAGCGTGAAGCCCCCCTCAAGATGAGATATCCCTGTAGCAATACATAAGACCCCTTGAAGACGACGAGGTAGATAGGGCCAAGGTGTAAGTGCAGTAATGTACTCAGCTGATGGTTACTAATAGGTCGAGAGCTTTACCTAGTAGGTTGTTATTCTAGCGTTATTTGCGAAGCAAAAGCGCGACCAGAGTGAGGATTGACTTGGATAAATCTTCTGTTTTGTGTTCAGTTTTCAAACTTTTGTTCATTGGGATTTTACTTCCCACCTTACAGACGCGAAAGCGTCTTTTTTTTATTCTTTTTACTCTTTTGGGAGAGAACATCCCCCTTTTAATTATTCTTTTATTCCATATATATATAATATGAATCGATATATCGAATTACCTTATTCTTTAGGGGATATTAACCAAATATTATATGACAAATTTTTTATATTGTTTGATTTTTAAGTACAATATGTTATAATTTTCATATATTTGGAAGGTTAAAGTGCCAAGGCACGGAAGGAGTATATAATGGACACTAAAATTCTATTGGAGAATGGTACCAACGAACTAGAAGTACTTGAATTTATACTTGATGATCATTCTTATGGTATCAACGTTGCTAAGATCAGAGAGATTATTCCTTACGCGGAGGTCACACCGGTACCAAATGCTCATCCCAGTATCGAAGGTATTTTTATGCCGCGTGATACGATGATTACCGCAATTGATTTAAAGAACTGCTTGCAGAGAGGTAAGTCTGAACCTACCGGACTTTTCATAGTTACAAACTTTAATAAGCTTGATATTGCATTCCATGTTGATTCTGTTGTAGGTATTCACAGAGTTTCTTGGAACGACATCATTAAGCCCGGTTCAACGATTTCCACATCGGAAGACGGTATTTCAACCGGTATTATTAAGATGAATGAAAAGCTTATCATCATTCTTGACTTTGAAAAGATTGTTTCGGACATTAATCCTGAAACAGGCTTAAAGACATTAGAAATTGATGCTCTTGGTGAAAGATCAAGAAACAATATTCCGATTCTTATCGCGGAAGATTCTGTTCTTCTTAATAAGCTTATCTGTGATTCGCTTAAGAAGGCCGGTTATGATAACATCACCCATACAGAAAACGGTCAGGAAGCTTACAACATTATTATGGATTGTAAGGCAAAAGGAACTCTTGATCAAAACGTTAAGTGCATCATAACCGATATCGAAATGCCCATCATGGATGGCCATAGACTTACAAAGTTAGTAAGAGACGACGATGATCTTAAAGATATTCCGATTGTTATCTTCTCATCTTTGGTTAATGAAGAAATGAGACGTAAAGGTGAAGCTTTAGGTGCCAACGCTCAGTTGTCAAAACCTGAGATTGGAAATCTTGTTAAGACAGTTGATTCACTTGTACTTAATAAATAAAAAATAAAGATTGAAAGGCCGAAGATTTCGGCCTTTTCTTTTTGTAAGGAGAAAAATGGATTTTAAGGATTACGATTGTATACTAATTGGCATAGGTGAAGAATTTAACGAAAATCAAAATGCACTTAAAGCTTACAACAAACTTGCATCTTTATTAGTTAAGAAAAACTATTTTATTGTTTCTCTTTGTGTAGATGATGTTATTTTTAAAAGTGACCTGGACAAAGAAAGAATTGTTGCTCCTCTTGGAGGAAAAAGAAAGAAGCAATGTCCCGATGCCTGCGAAGGAAGGCTTTATGATATAAATGAAACAGTTTGTCCCATATGCAAAAAAGAACTTGTATATAATAATTATTTGGCTGATAACTATATTGAAGACGATTACATACCTATGTGGGAGAAGCATAAGAAGTGGGTTTCTCTTACATTAAATAAAAAGCTTCTGGCACTGGAATTAGGTGTATCCTTTAAATTTCCTCAGATTATAAGATGGCCCTTTGAAAAGATTGTTTCTTTAAACAATAAGGCGGAATTAATCAGGGTAAACGAGACATTGCCTCAGCTAAGTGAAGAAGTATCAGGTAAGGGAACTGCCATAAAAGAAAATAGTGTTGAATGGGTTGTTGGCATTTAAATATGTATGCTAAAATAAAAACAAAGTAATATATTTCTTTGGGGGATATATATGACTAACAATGAAGATTATCTCGATAGTTTGCTAAAAGCAGCCGCGGAACAGGATGATCCTAACTCTGCGATTAATAAAGTTCGCGAATTGGGAAAAAGAGAGGCAGAAGAAAGGGCACAAGCTGAAGAACTTGAGCCTTCTTTGGATGGAATTGATTTTGACAGCCTCACAAATCCTGAACAGACAGCGGATGATTCGCTTATTGATAATGATGAATCTGATGATTTGCTTGCTGATTTATCCCCTTCGGAAGATGTAAATCTTGATGGCATCGATTTTGAAAGCCTTTCTTCGGAAGGTATTTTAAGTGAAGAAGCACCTGTGGAAGATGTTTCTTTAGAGGGTATTTTAGAAGAAGCGCCTACAGAAGAGATTAACTTAGAAGGAGTTTTAGAAGAAGCACCTACAGAGGAGACTTCATTAGAAGGTCTTTTGGATGAGACCCCTACAGAAGAAGTTTCATTGGAAGGTCTTTTGGATGAGGCACCTACAGAAGAAGTTTCATTAGAGGGGCTTTTGGAAGAAGCACCTCCGGAAGAAGCAACTATAGAAGAAGCAGCTATAGAAGATATCCCCGTAGAAGAATCCGCATTGGAAGAAGTTCCGGCTGAAGAAATTCCTTTAGAAGGCGTTTCTTTGGAAGAATCTTCTATAGAGGAAATACCTATAGAAGAAACTACGGTAGAAGAAACACCCATAGAAGAGATTCCATTAGAGACAGTTTCGGAAGAAACCTTGTCGGAAGATGCTGTGGAATCTTCTGAAACCGGTGAAGATGCTTCGAATCTTGATTCTCTTTTAAACAGCGATTTTGCAGGTGAAGTTGATTTATCCGATATTTCAAACCTTTTAGACGATGCTGACTCTTTTGCAAACTCTGAAGAAGGCTCTGCGAGTGAAGAAACATTACTTGAAGAAACACCTTTAGAAGGCGAAGGCGGAGAGGAAGCGCTTTCTGATATTACATTTGAAGGCGAAGGCGAAAACTACGATAACATACTTGGAGACCTATCAGGCTTAATTGAACCTACCGATGTAGAAAAAATGGTAGATGAAAATGCAGCTGAAGGGCTTGATATGTCTGAATCAGAGATTACAGACTTAATAAATGGTGCTTCGGATGTTTCGAGTGAACAGCCTGAAGGCGAAGTGGAAATTGATTTATCCGATTTGTCATCTCTGGAAACAGAGTTTGGCGTTCATGATAAGAATGACATTGTTGCCGATGAAACTGTTGAAAGAACTGAAGACAGTGCTGAACTTGATGAAATTTCAGACTTACTTAAGTCTATTGATTCAAATGAAGTAGAGCAGGCCGATGATACTGATGTTTTAAATCTTTTAAATGAAGCTGTTACAAAGCAGGAAGAAATTGAAAATCAGGCTGCCATGGAGAAGGCCAGAGAAGAGGCCCAGGCGGAGTATAACGAATTTAAAGAAAAGAAAGCTAAGGAAGAAGAAGCAAAGAATAAAAAATCTATTTTCTCTTTCTTTAAGAAAAAGAAGGATGAAAATGCCGGGGAAGCTCCCAAGAAAGAATCAAAGCTTTCAAAAATACTTGCTTTTCTTACTGCCGAAGAAGAAGAACCTGAAAGCGAAGATGACGGCCTGTTAAATGCCACCGACTTAAATCCCGAAGAAGGAGCTAAAGCTTCATCCGAAGGATTTGAAGATGTGCCCGGAGAAAACAAGGAAATCCTTGAAGAAATGGATAAAGAGGGCGAAGAAGAAGGCGGCAAGAAAAAGAAGAAGAAAAAGAAGAAAAAAGGAAAAGGCGATAAAGGCAAAGAAGCCGAAGGTGAAGAGGGAGAAGAAGGCGAAGAAGGCACTTCTAAAGAGAAAAAGCCCAAGAAAGAGAAGAAAGAACGTAAGCCTTTGGTTCTTGATATTGATACAGGAAAGCCTTTATCAAAGCGAAATGTTAAGCTAATCGGAGTGCTTGCTGCTACTTTACTTATCTGCATTTTGCTTATTTGTAAGTTTGTACCGGGAATGCTCATTAACTCATCAGCAAGAAAAGCTTATTATGTTGGAGACTATGAAACTACATATAATACTTTCTTTGGTGAAAAATTAAGTCAAAGCGATCAAATTCTTTTTGACAGATCATCCATTATATTAAAGATGCTTCATAAGTATGATGCTTATTCGGCTTATATGAATATGAACATGAGAGTGGAAGCTTTAGACCAATTGCTTCAGGGTGTGTCAAATTATGAGAATTGGTTGTATATTGCAGAAACAACCGGCGCAACAGATGAATTTAATCAAGCATACACAAAGGTTATTGGCGCACTGTCAATGACATTTGGATTAACGGAGGAAGATGCAAAGGCTGTTATTTCTCTTCCTACAGATTTGGAATATTCACTTATGTGTGAATCAATTGCAAATCATACAGACTATATAGATCCGACAAAACCTCTCCCCGGTCCTTTCATTCCTCCTGTAACAGAGGATTATGTGGATCCTGTTTACGAAGATTATTTGCCGGAAGAAGGGAACTAAATGATTGCTATCATTGATTATGACGCCGGGAATATTGCCAGTGTAATAAGAGCACTTGATTATCTTGGCGAAAAGTGGATTTTAACAAGAGACAAGCAGGAAATCCTTAATGCGGATAAGGCAATATTACCGGGAGTCGGAAGCTTTAAAGATGCTCTTGATAATATTAGAAAATATGAACTTGAGGACGTAATAAAAAAGTTTATTGCTTCAAAGAAACCATTTTTGGGAATCTGTCTTGGATTACAATTGTTATTTGAAGAAAGTGAAGAAAGCCCGGGCGTTAAAGGGCTTTCTGTTTTGCCCGGAGTTTGCAAAAAAATTCCCGCTTCTAAAGAAATAAAAGTGCCTCACGTAGGATGGAATTCCATAAGCCTTCAAAAAGAGTCAAAGCTTTTTAAAGGAATCCCTGATAATTCATACGTTTACTTTGTCCATTCATATTACCTGGAAGCTGCAAACAAAGAAGACGTGGCGGCATGTACCGACTATGGCGTAACAATTCATTCAGCCATAGAGCATGAGAATATATTTGCTTGTCAGTTTCACCCGGAAAAAAGCTCCGATGTAGGATTAACCATTATAAAGAACTTTACATCATTATAGATTTGAGGTAATTAAATGTACACAAAACGTATTATTCCTTGCTTGGATATATGTAATTCAAGGGTTGTAAAAGGCGTTAATTTTGTTAACTTGGTTGACGCCGGCGACCCTGTTGAACAAGCGGTTTTATATAATAAAGAAGGTGCTGACGAGCTTGTTTTTTTGGATATTACTGCTTCAAGTGATAACAGAGATACAGTAGTTGATATGGTCGAAAGAGTGGCGGCTAATCTGTTTATCCCATTTACTGTCGGTGGTGGAATTCGTACAGTAGATGATGTTAAAAAGATTTTAAGAGCGGGAGCCGATAAGGTTGCCATTAATTCGGCTGCCATTATGAATCCTAAGCTTATAAGCGAAGCTGCATACAAATTTGGGTCTCAATGCGTTGTCGTTGCAATTGATTTAAAGAAGCGAAGCGATGGCTCGGGATGGAATGTTTATAAAAACGGCGGAAGAGTGGACGTAGGAATCGACGCTTTTGAATGGGCCAAAGAAGCCTGCAGACTGGGAGCGGGAGAACTTCTCATTACCAGCATGGATGCGGATGGCACAAAGAAAGGCTTTGCAAATGATATAACAGCTATGATTTCTGAAGCTGTGGATATTCCCGTTATTGCGTCGGGCGGAGCAGGCTCTAAGGAAGACTTTCTTGATGTGTTTACTAAAGGAAAAGCAGATGCCGCTTTGGCTGCAAGTTTATTTCACTTTAAAGAACTTGCCATAAAAGACTTAAAAGACTATTTATATGAAAACAATATAAGTGTCAGGAGATAGTTTGATGATAGAAAACGAATGGCTTGAATACTTAAAACCTGAATTTTCAAAGCCTTATTATAAGGAATTATTCGATTTTGTAAAAAACGAATATGCCACGAAAGTAATATATCCTCCCTCGGGGGATATTTTTTCGGCGCTTGACCATACTTCTATTAAGGATGTGAAAATAGTTTTGCTTGGTCAAGATCCATACCATGAAGAAGGACAGGCTCATGGCATGAGTTTCTCCGTAAGGCCGGGAATAAAGATACCGCCTTCTTTACAGAACATGTATAAAGAACTTCATGACGAGCTGGGATTATATATTCCAAACAACGGATATCTTGAAAAGTGGGCCAATCAAGGAGTGCTTTTATTAAATACCTGCCTGACCGTCAGAAGCGGTGCGGCTAACTCTCATAAAGGAAAAGGTTGGGAACAATTTACCGACGCTATCATAAAAGCTGTAAATGAACAAGACAGACCCATAGTTTATTTCTTATGGGGATCAAATGCCAGATCAAAGAAAGCTCTTATTACAAATAAAAAGCATTTGGTGCTTGAAAGTGTGCATCCAAGTCCTCTTTCTGCGTATAATGGTTTCTTTGGATGCGGCCATTTTAAGAAGGCAAATGAGTTTTTAAAAGAGCATGGTATTGAGCCCATAGACTGGCAGATAGAAAACATCTGAAAGTTATATTTTATGCTAGACAGCAAAGAAAATATATGATAATATTTACTTCGTTGCAAGGCAAGCCGGCGTGTCGGAATGGCAGACGAGGCAGACTCAAAATCTGTTGTTGGCAACAACGTGCGGGTTCAAGTCCCGCCGCCGGCATTATATTTTAATCGACATATTCTATTATGAATATGTCGATTTTTTTGTTTGCCTTAAATAGTTTCGGAAGCAATATTTGATAACACAATGGCAATAACTATGATTAATTTGTTTTCCCTTTTTTGTAAAATAAAGAAAAAGGTCGTAAAAAGGGGATGCGATGAAAACAGATTATAGAAATGTATTTAAAGAGTGCGGTTTTACGGATGAGCAGATTGATAATCGCTTAAAAGGAATAAAAGAAGAGTTTTTCTTTGGAAAAGACAGAGTTTATTTCACAACCGCTGATAACATGGGTTATGTTGTGGATACCGGAAATATAGATGTAAGAACGGAAGGCATGTCCTATGCCATGATGCTTTGTGTGCAGCTTAACATGCAGGAGGATTTTGACAGAATATGGCGCTGGGCAAAGACTTATATGTATATGACGGAGGGCGAAAATGAGGGCTATTTTGCTTGGTCATGCAAGACTGACGGAGAAAAAAATGCAAACGGTCCTGCGCCCGACGGAGAAGAATTCTTTGCTATGGCTTTATATTTTGCTTCACACAGATGGGGAGACAAAGAAGGTATTTTCGCCTATTCAAAGGAAGCAGATGCAATTTTGACAGCTATGGTGCACAAGGGTTACGATGGACGTAAGGGGGCACCTATGGTAAATCATGATAATTATCAGATTTTGTTTGTGCCGGGAATTGATTTTACGGACCCATCGTATCATTTACCTCATTTTTATGATTTATTTTCAGAGTGGGGACCTTTAGAAGACAGAGATTTTTGGAAGAAGGCTTCTTTGGTAAGCAGAAAGTACTTGTGCGATTCTTGTGATAAAACCACAGGCTTTTCTGCTGAATATGCAGAGTTTGACGGCTCTCCGATGAAGAGGCCTCTCCCTTGGACAAACGATCGCCATGATTGGTTTTATTCAGATGCCTATAGAACTGTTGCAAATATTGCTCTTGATTATGAATGGAACGGTATTGATGTAGGCCAGTGTGCGGCCGCAAAGAACATACAAAGATTTTTACTTATAGATCAAAGACGTGAAACATTTTTTGCTTATGAAGTTACAGGAAAAGCTACTTCTGAGCCGGCGCTTCATCCCGTGGGACTTTTGGCAACAGTTGCTGCAGGAACCCTGGCCACGGAACTTGATGATGTGTCAAAAGAATGGGTTATGAAGTTTTTTAATACGCCTATGAGGAAAGGCGAGAGAAGATATTATGATAATTGTCTTTATTTCTTTGCTTTTTTGGCATTAAGCGGAAATTATAGAATGTGGTAAGAGGATAAAAAGATGAATGAAGTTTTAAAAGGTGCGAAAGCTCCCAAAGACCCCACAAAGAAGCGTCCCGGTTTTTGTATTATGAAGAACAAATCAATCTGTGGCTCGCCTCAAAAGGACGGAAGCGGTATTCAGTTTATTTATGAAAATGACGGAAGAATGCTTGATGCCGCAAAACTCGTGGGCAATATTACAGATGAAAGCATAATTAATATGCTAAAAAAGACCGACAGCTTTAAAAAGCTTGTTCACTCCATCGGCGTAAGTGTTGAAACCGACGACAGGGAAGAAGTTTTGTTTGCATTTCAAATGTATGGGAAAAAAGACGTCTATGGAAGCGGTACTACATTAAAAATGCAGGTTCCCGGAGATGGAATGGAATACATTTTGGAGCTTGACAGCGTGGACTGGTCTGATGATGATAATGAGCCCGGCCAGATTCGTTTTGAGCTTAAAAAAGGCGGAGATTTAGGTAAGGCAACCGTCAGATTCTATGTTAGAGACGGTTTCAGTGTTCCCAAGGAAGAAGAAGAAAATCCTGTAGATTTTTCTTCAATTTCCTATAAAGAAATGATTTCAAACTCTTTAATGCATATGGGAAATACTGCAAGAATAAACAGAGTTTATCAAAGAGCTAAAGAAGGAAAGGATGTTACACTGGCCTTTATCGGAGGCTCTATTACCCAGGGAGCCGGAGCTATTCCGATTAATAAAGAATGTTATGCCAGAAAGATTTTTGAAGGCTTTTGTGACTCTTTAAACGTTTCTTACGACTCAAACGTTCACTATGTAAAGGCCGGCGTCGGCGGTACTCCTTCCGAACTGGGAATGCTTAGATATGAAAGAGATGTTTTAAAGAACGGAAAAGTAACACCTGATTTGGTGGTAATAGAATTTGCCGTTAACGATGAGGGAGACGAGACCCACGGAGAATGTTTTGACTCTCTTACAAGAAAGATTTATAACGGTCCCGGAAATCCTGCGGTAATTTTGCTTTATTCCGTATTTTCAGATGACAATAACTTACAGGACAGACTTTCTCCCGTAGGATTAGCTTACGATATTCCGATGGTAAGCGTTAAGGATGCGGTTGTTCCTGAGTTTTATAAAAAGGATGGAAGAGTTCTTTCCAAAAATCAGTATTTTTACGACAGATATCATCCCAACAACACAGGCCACAGAATAATGGCTGACTGTGTTCTTAATCTGATTTTTGAAGCCGTTAGGAATTCTGATTCATTAGAAAAATCCATTAATGGAATCACACCTCCCATAGGCGGAGAATTTGAAAATGTTATCTTGTTTGATAAAAAAGATCATACAGATTTGGCGGTTGTAGAACAGGGAAGCTTTACTGATACGGATACAGTTTTACAATCCGTTGAGCAGGATATGAACCTTACTCAGACTCCCATGTTTCCTTATAACTGGTATTATAAGGGCAAAGAATCAGGAGAGTGCGAACCCTTCAAACTTGATGTTGAAGCAACAGCTTTATTGATTATTTTTAAAGATTCCTGCGAAAATGCGGACGGATCAGCCTCTGTTTTTGTTGACGGGGCAAAAGTGCTTACCTTAGATCCCAAGATTGTTGGCTGGACACATTGCAATCCTACAATTATCTTTAGAAACTCTGAGTTAAAGAAAAGACATATCGAAGTGAAGGTTGACGATCCTACAAAGAACTTCACTATTTTAGGATTTGGAATTTGCAAATAGAAAAGAAGATAAGAACATGAAAAAACATTTTAGAATGGGTGCCTTAATTATTGTTTCTTTACTTTTTCTTACAGCCTGTAAAACCAAAACTGCAAGAGGTGTAGAAGAAATAAAAGAAGAGCCTGTTACAGAAAGCGTTAAAGAGCCTGTTTCCTTAGAAGAAAGCGTGGAAAATGACAATGAAACGCGCAAAGATGAAACATCCGACATAATATTGTATAAGTGTGTTGAAGAAAAACTGGGTGCGTTCTTTGGCTGCGAAGTAACAGGTTTTGAAGCTGACGATAAAAGGGTTATGGATATTGCCACCACCCATTTTAACGCAATTACATTGGGA
>JAILCK010000320.1 GCA_024680435.1 Lachnospiraceae bacterium | reverse complement strand
GAAAAAGAAGCCATGTACGGAGGAGAAGTGGCAGGCATTCCCTGGGAGAGTGTTACTTTTGTAAATCACGCTTTCTGGGAAGTGTACCCGGATGGAGACGACACCGAATCTTCATTTGAAAGAAGAGAAAAAGGGCTTCCTGCAAGAACAAACTTTAAAATAGCTCCAACCTCGGAAGAGCCCGACTTACTTGATGATAAGGAAAGTAAGGTTGTAGCGGGGCTTAAAAGAAACCACTTTTCGGAATATGAATACTTTAGCGACTTATATCCCGATGTAAACATCATGATTTCGGTAGGTGGATGGTCGGATTCAGGTTTCTTTTCGGAGATGGCTTATACGGAAGAAGGAAGGAAATCTTTTGCGGATTCCTGCGTTAACCTTATTAAGGAATATCCTTGGATAGACGGAATCGACATTGACTGGGAATATCCTGCGGGAAGTAATGACGGAGAACGTTATCCCGAGGGCGAAGGGGACGAAGGATGCCCGATTTTTGGCACTCAGGCAGAGGATAGAGAAAACTACGCACTTATGCTTAAGTGCTTAAGAGATGCATTAACCAAGGAATTTGGAGAAGGTGAAAAGAAAATCACCGCCTGTGCTTCGGCTTCAACGGGATGGACTCTTCCCAATCAGGACTGGGCACTTGCAGAGCCTTACTTAGACTTAATAAACATAATGACCTATGATTTGGCAGGCACCTGGGATGGCTCCGCAGGCCTTGCATCAAGCGGTAACGGCGCAAAATCGGCGGTTTTATATTTAAAAGTAAAGGGCATTCCCACAAGCAAGCTTTGTATCGGCTCTCCCATGTATGCAACGGTTTGGAAGATTAAGGAAGATGCAAACATAAACATTAACGGTCAGACCGAAGATGAAGCTCCCAACGAAGCGGAAATCGATTCTCAGACCCTTGAAGATTTTGAAAAAGAAGCCGTAAGCGGATATGAAAAGGTATTTGAAGGAGGCTTATATAAAAAGGGCGAAGAATTTGATAAGGGGGGAAAGGGCTGGCACTTTAAGTACCATAAGATTCAAGACGGCGTTTATATGTTTAACGACGATGAGTCTTCTCCTTATTACAGATGGTACATTTCCTATGAGAACGAGGTTTCTTTGTGTAAAAAGATTGAGCTTATAAATCAATACGATTTAGCCGGAATCATCGTTTGGGAAACAAGCGAAGACACCCACGACCATAAGCTTGTAAAGCTTATGGGAAGCTATTTAAAGTAAGATTTTTAGTAAGTTTAGACAAATAATCAAATATAAAAACTTGATAAATTTATCATACTCCTATTTACCTACTAGGTGAATAGGAGTATATTTTTATTTGTAACATAAACGCGAGGAGGTAGTCACTTATGATGATTTCAACGAAGGGACGATACGCAATAAGAGCTTTATCCGAGCTTGGAAAGTACAAAGAGGACGAATATGTGTCTTTAAAGGTTATTTCCGAAAAGCAGGATATTTCAAGAAAATACCTTGAAAGCATCATGCTTGTCTTGGTGCAAAACGGGCTTGTAAATGCAGTGTCGGGTAAAAACGGCGGATATTCCTTGGCAAGACGTCCCGAAGAAATCTCCCTTTTGGATATTTTGAAAGTCACGGAAGGAGGCTTAGAGCCTGTATCCTGCTTAAGCGATGACGGAAGTTCCTGCGAAAGAAGCGAAAACTGCCACACCTTTCCCATTTGGAAGGGCCTTTATGACGTTATAAGTGACTACCTAGACAATAAAACTCTAAAAGATGTAATGGAGAACTAAAATGAACGATTCAATTTTAAAAGTGAGCGACCTTCATGTAAGCGTTGCCGAAAAAGAAATACTTAAGGGCGTAAATTTAAGCATAAATAAGGGAGAGATCCACGTGCTTATGGGCCCTAACGGAACCGGTAAATCCACTTTGGGATATGCACTTATAGGTAATCCCAAATATGAGATCAGCAAGGGTTCCATAGTTTTTGACGGAAAAGATATTACAGAAGATGCCCCTGATGAAAGGGCAAAAGCCGGTATCTTTTTATCATTCCAAAACCCCTTGGAAGTGCCGGGGGTTTCTTTGTCCTCATTTATAAGGACAGCCCTTGAAGAAATAAAGGGGGAGCGCATCAAGCTTTTTGAGTTTAAAAAGAAGCTTAAAGCAACAATGGAAGTTCTTAATATGGACCCTGAATATGCGGACAGAGACTTAAACGTGGGATTTTCGGGAGGAGAAAAGAAAAAGGCCGAAATCCTTCAGCTTTTAATGCTTGAACCTAAATTTGCAATCTTAGACGAAACGGATTCAGGCCTCGACGTTGATGCCGTAAGAACGGTTTCTGCAGGAATTGAAGAATACCAAAAGCGCTGTAACGGATCATTACTTATAATCACTCACAGCGCAAAAATCCTTGAATCATTAAAGGTAGACAAGGCACATGTAATGCTTAACGGAGTGATAGCAAAAGAAGGCGGAAAAGAACTCATTGACGAAATCAATGAAAAAGGCTTTTTGGAGAACGAGGACTTATAAGGGAAAATCATGGAAAAAGAAAAAACATACGTAGAAGACATAGACAGAAGCATGTATGACTTTCGAAATGAAGATGCGGATGCATACAGGCTTAAAGAGGGTCTTAACGAAGAAATTGTTTTACAGATTTCAAAAGAAAAAAACGACCCTGACTGGGTGAGGGATTTAAGATTAAAATCTTTAGCCATTTACAATCAAATGAAGATGCCAAACTGGGGACCTGACCTTTCGGACCTCGATATGGACCATATAGCAACTTACGTAAGAAAGAACACCAAGCTTTCAAACAGTTGGGATGACGTTCCGGAAGAAATAAAGGATACCTTTGAAAAGCTTGGAATCCCTCAGGCTGAAAGAAAATCTTTGGCAGGTGTGGGAGCTCAATATGATTCAGAGCTTGTATATCATAACATTAAAGATGAAGTGGCTAAGCAGGGGGTTATTTATACGGATATTGAAAGCGCCCTAAGAAGCGAATATGCCGACATGGTAAAAGACCACTTTATGAAGCTTTTAACTCCTTCAGACCATAAGTTTAACGCTCTTCACGGAGCGGTTTGGTCGGGAGGCTCCTTTGTATATGTACCAAAGGGAGTAAAGGTTTCTGTGCCCCTTCAGTCATACTTTAGATTAAACGCTAAGGGCGCGGGACAGTTTGAACACACTCTTATCATCGTTGATGAGGGAGCAGACCTTCACTTCATCGAAGGATGCTCCGCTCCTAAATATAACGTTGCAAACCTTCACACAGGAAGCGTGGAGCTCTTTGTTCACAAAAATGCCCGCTTAAGATATTCAACCATCGAAAACTGGTCAAAGAACATGTATAACCTAAATTCAAAAAGAGCACTTGTTGAAGAAGGGGGAAAGATGGAGTGGGTATCCGGTTCCTTTGGATCTCACATTTCATACCTTTACCCTATGACAATTTTAAAAGGCGATAATTCAAAAATGGAATTTACGGGTATTTCCTTTGCAAACACCGATCAAAACCTTGATACAGGTGCAAAGGTTGTGCATATAGGTAAAAATACAAGTTCTTACATGAACACAAAATCAATTTCTAAGGGCGGCGGTGTCTGTACCTTCAGAAGCGTTGTAAAGGTTGATAAAACCGCGGAAAATGCAAAGTCAGCCGTAAGCTGTGAGTCTTTGATGCTTGATTCTTTGTCTCGCTCCGACACAATTCCCGCAATGGACATTCGCAACAAGAGCGCGGACGTGGGACACGAAGCACAGATAGGAAAAATAAGCGATGAAGCCGTATTTTACTTAATGAGCAGAGGTCTAAGCGAAGAAGACGCAAAAGCTTTGATTGTAAGAGGCTTTGCAGACAACGTATCAAAGGAACTTCCCTTAGAATATGCCATTGAAATGAACAACCTCATAAGACTTGAAATGAAAGGAAGTATAGGATGATGAA
>JAILCK010000258.1 GCA_024680435.1 Lachnospiraceae bacterium | reverse complement strand
GTTGTTGCAACAGAAATTTCTAACCTTGCAAACCAGACTCAGACAGCTACAGGAAACATTACAGACTTGATTGAAGGTCTTTCGGAAAAGATGAACGTGGTTGTTGAAGCAATCAACTCACTTGTAGAAAGCAACAAGGTTCAGAATGAATCCGCAAACGTTACTGCCGGAAGCTTTGAAAAGATTATTGAAAGCATAAGAGAAATCAGAACCAATTCAAACAACCTTACAGGCGTTGTTGAAACACTTGTTAAAGACAACAACGAAATCGTTGAAAGCATTCAGAACATCTCGGCTATTACCGAAGAAGTTTCCGCTCATTCAACTACCACCTGCGAAGCAACAGAGCATAATAAAGCTGTAGTTGAATCGGTTCAGACATCTATCGAAAAGATGCTTAAACTTGCAGATGAATTAAAAGCACTTGAATAAAGAAAAATAAAGGGAAAAGGGGCTTGAAAAAGCCCCTTTTTGCTTGTCTTTTAATAGGCAGAGTGTTATTATTTTAACGATTGGTATTATTCGTGATGGATATCGATTACAGATTGATTCTTTGTGCTAGCACAAAAGAATGAATATGCAATCGATATCATATACTGCGAAGCAGTGCCTTACATAATGAGCAATCTTGATTGCGAATTATGTAAGAATCACGAATGAAATAAACTTAGGAGGATGCAAACAATGAGCATTATGTTTGACGACATTATCAGCAAAGTTACTTCTTTCCCCACAAAGACAGTAGCTGTTGCATGTGCGGAAGACACACCCGTACTTGAAGCTGTTAAGGCAGCAAAGGAAAAGAAAATTGCCAACTCTATTTTGGTAGGTGATGAAGACAAGATTCGTGCAATTGCAAAAGAAATCAACATGGATCTTTCAGATTACAAGATTATCGACAAGAAAGACACAATGGAAGCAGCTTTAACCGCAGTTAAGCTTGTTCACGACGGAGAAGCTGATATCTACATGAAGGGTCTTATCGATTCTAAGTCATTCTTAAAGGGACTTCTTGATAAGGAAGTTGGCTTAAGAAACCCTAACGTAAAGACACTTTCACACGTATGTGTATTTGAAATAAAGGGCTACGATCACCTTTTCTTCTTAACAGACGTAGCATTCCTTCCCTATCCTACACTTGAGCAGAAGGTTGACATCATCAACAACACAGTTAAGGTTTGCGAAGCTTGCGGTATAAAGAACCCCAAGGTTGCTCCCCTTGCTACAGTTGAAGTTGTTAACCCCAAGATGCCTTGTACAGTGGAAGCAGGCGAACTTACAGCCATGAACGAACGTGGCGAAATCAAGAACTGTATCGTTGACGGACCTTTGTCAATGGACCTTGCCATCGATCCCGAAGCTGCAAAGCACAAAGGAGCTACAGGCAGAAAGATTCAGGGTGATGCGGACATTCTTCTTTTCCCTGATATCCACGCAGGAAACCTTGTTTACAAGACTTTGGTTCACACTACAGAAGTTAAGAACGGATGTATCCTTACAGGTACCAGCGCACCCGCGATCTTAACAAGCCGTTCAGATACATTTGAAGTAAAGCTTAACTCTATTGCACTTGCAGCAGTAGTTGCCGAATCACTTAAGAAGGAGAAATAAGATGGGAAAATTAAGTCTAATCATTAACCCCGGTTCCACTTCAACAAAGATTGGTGTATTTGATGACGAAAAGCTTTTATTTGATGAAACACTTCGTCATTCAACAGAAGAAATTGCAAAGTATTCTTCTATTTACGAACAGAAGGATTTTAGAAAGAAAGTAATCTTAGATATCTTAAAAGAAAAGAACTTTGACATTAAGTCACTTAGCTTCATCGTAGGAAGAGGCGGAATGTTAAAGCCCATCCCCGGTGGTACATACAAAGTAACCGATAAGCTTTTGGAAGACTTAAAGGTTGGTGTATCAGGACAGCACGCTTCAAACTTAGGCGGCGTTCTTGCAAGAGAAATCGGTGATGAACTTGGAATTGCTTCATATATCGTTGACCCCGTTGTAGTTGACGAACTTGCAGATGTAGCAAGATTTTCGGGTGTTCCCGAGCTTCCCAGAAAGTCAATCTTCCATGCTCTTAACCAAAAGGCAGTAGCTAAGAGATATGCTAAGGAAGTTGGAAAGAAATACGAAGATTTAAACCTTATCGTGGTTCACATGGGTGGCGGTGTTTCCGTAGGTGCTCATAAGGGCGGTAAGATTGTTGATGTAAACAACGCTCTTGACGGAGAAGGTGCTTTCTCACCCGAGCGTTCAGGTGCAGTTCCCGCAGGTGACCTTGTAAAGATGTGCTTCTCAGGTAAGTACACTCAGGCTGAAGTATATAAAAAGCTTGTAGGTAACGGCGGATTCAACGCATACCTTGGCACCAACGATGCTCGTATAGTTGAAGCTAAGGCTAACGAAGGCGATGCAAAAGCTAAGGCTGTTTTCGAAGCTTTCCACTATCAGGTATCAAAGGACATCGGAGCTATGTCCACAGTACTTAAAGGAAAAGTAGACCAGATTATTCTTACAGGCGGTATCGCATATGGTAAGTCTACATGCGAAGCCATCAAAGAAAGAGTTGGTTACATCGCACCCATCACCGTATATCCCGGTGAAGACGAACTCTTGGCTCTCTGCCAGGGTGGCTTAAGAGTTGAAACAGGCGAAGAAAAAGCTTGCGAATACTAAATCCGAGCGTATTGAGAATTTTGACTCCGAGGGTCAACGGGCCTTCGGAGTCCTTTTTTTCATTCATATTTTCTTAACAATTGCGTAATCCCCTTTTTATTGAAGAATAGAGTGTAATCTGATACAATAATCATCGGGTTTTTATGTTTAAATAAGGGGAACCCTCGTGAAAGGACAATATAAATGAGCGTAATTGATAAAG
>JAILCK010000209.1 GCA_024680435.1 Lachnospiraceae bacterium | reverse complement strand
TGGCTTAATTGCGCCATCCTCTTTACTTTTTCAAAAAAATGATTTAGCATATTAAAAGTGTGTAGTAAACAAAGAAAAGGAGTAGCATTATGAATCTTTCACCACTTCAGAAAGCTAGATATGAATATCAGCCCAAGCTTCCCGGAATGCTTAAGGCAGGTATCAAAGAAATCAGCGTTAAAGTTGGATCTGCTACAACAAGCGTTGCAGATCAGGATAAAATTAAAGCTCTTTTCCCTAACACTTACGGAAAAGAAGAAATTACATTTGTAAAGGGTAGCAACACCGCAGCTTCAAAGAAGCAGGTAGTTGGTGTAATCCTTTCAGGCGGACAGGCACCCGGCGGACACAACGTTGTTTGCGGTCTTTATGATGCATTAAAGGCAACAGATAAGAACAATGTTCTTTTAGGATTCAAGGGCGGCCCCAGCGGACTTTTGGATGACGATTATATCGAATTTACAGATTCTTTCATCGATGAATACAGAAACACAGGTGGTTTTGATATCATCGGTTCAGGAAGAACAAAGCTTGAAACAACAGAACAGTTCAAGGTTGTTACAGAAGTAGCTAAGAAGCACGGACTTACAGCTATCGTTATCATCGGCGGTGACGATTCAAACACCAACGCAGCAGTTTTAGCTGAATACATGGCAGCAAACAACACAGGCGTACAGGTTATCGGATGCCCCAAGACAATTGATGGTGACTTAAAGAACGAAGATATCGAAGCATCATTCGGTTTTGATACAGCAACAAAGACATATTCAGAACTTATCGGTAACATTGAAAGAGACTCCAACTCAGCCAAGAAGTACTGGCACTTCATTAAGGTTATGGGACGTTCCGCTTCTCACGTTGCTCTTGAATGTGCACTTGAGACACAGCCTAACATCTGCCTTATCGGTGAAGAAGTTGCAGCTAAGAAGATGTCACTTGCTCAGATTGCAGGACAGATTGCCGATTCAGTAGAAAAGAGAGGAAACGCAGGAAAGAACTTCGGTGTAGCTATCATTCCCGAAGGTATCGTTGAATTCGTTCCTGAATTCTCAGTTCTTATTGCAGAAATCAACGAGCTTTTGGCAGGAAAGAAAACAGAAGAATTCAACAACCTTCCCAATTGGGCAGCTAAGTATGAATTCATAAAGAATGGCTTAACAAAGGAATCATTTGCAGTATTTGATATCCTTCCCGAAGCAATTCAGAAGCAGCTCTTCTTAGAAAGAGACCCTCACGGAAACGTACAGGTTTCTTTGATCGAATCAGAAAAGCTCTTCTCAGAGCTTGTTAAGGCTGAACTTGATAAGAGAAAGAAAGCAGGCACTTACAAGGGTAAGTTCGCAGCACAGCATCACTTCTTTGGCTATGAAGGAAGATGTGCATTCCCTTCAAACTTCGATGCAGACTACTGCTATTCACTTGGATACAATGCATTCATGCTTATCTCTTACGGCTACACAGGATACCTTTCAAAGGTTTCTAACCTTGCAAAGCCCGCTGATGAATGGGTAGCAGGTGGTATGCCTATCACAAAGATGATGAACATCGAAAGAAGAAACGGTGAAGATAAGCCCGTTATCAGAAAAGCATTGGTTGAGCTTGACGGAAAGCCCTTTAAGTATTTTGAAGCTAACAGAGATAAGTGGGCAGTTGAAACTGCATTCACATATCCCGGTGCTATTCAGTACTACGGACCCGCTTCCGTATGTGACCTTACAACAATAACACTTGCTCTTGAAAAAGGACAGATGTAGTAGTTAAGGACATAAAAAATAATACATATTGTAGCGACTTCATAAAAAACTATGGAGTCGCTATTTTTTTGTGAATAGAAATGTTGTATAATAGGTTACATAAAGTGGGATACTAGTGTTACTATTCGAAGTAGAGCGTCTATGGATGAAACCATCTTTGCTTGCAAGAAGATGGTTTCAAGCATAGATGGTCGTACTGCGAAGCAGTGACCAAACTCCATGAGTAATTGAGCAAAGCGAAATTACGAATGGTGCTTTGGTTACTTCGAATATAAATGTTGGCGTACTGCGAAGCAGTGACCAAACTCCATGAGTAATTGAACGGAGTGAAATTACGAATGGAACTTTGGTCAACTTCGAATATACCCAAAAGTACTCAGAGGGAGGGGCACCGTGATTTCTAAGAAAGCCGGTAAAACTGCATTATTTACATTGGGCTTAGGTTTATGCCTTTCCTTTTTGTACCCTTCTTTAGACTCTTATGCTTCGGACTTTGTGAGCGAAGTTTTGGATGAAGTCAATGATTCCATTGATACAATCAGAGAAAGTAAGGAAATACTTGCAACCATATATCTTTGTGACACCTATGACATAAAGGATGCTCCGAGTAAAACTGCGGGCACCGTTCAAACCGTCTT
>JAILCK010000180.1 GCA_024680435.1 Lachnospiraceae bacterium | reverse complement strand
AAGGGATGACCTTATAGACAGGCTTTGGACCGACGGGGCAGAGTTTGTGGATGAAAACGCTCTTTCCGTTGCCATAAAAAGGCTAAGAGATAAGCTTGAAGCCAAAGACTATATTAAGACAATCTACGGACTTGGATATCAGTGGGTGAAAGCCGATGAATGATTGGATGAAGTTTTCGCTTATCGCCGTTTTTGCGCTTATGGTTATAGTGATAGTTGTTTTCATTATAAAGACCATTCAGGCAAAGCGTGAAATGGACCGCATTGAAGAAATGCTTGATAGCGCCATAAGGGGAGAGTTTAGCGAAAAAGAATTTAGCGAAGAGAAAATTTCAAAGCTTGAGTCAAGGTTCTCAGATTTCTTAAATTCTTCTTCTTTGTCAGCTTTAAACGTAAAAAAGGACAGAGATAAAATTAAGACTCTCATTTCAGATATTTCTCACCAAACAAAGACTCCCATCGCAAATTTACTTCTCCATAGCGAACTTTTGATGGAATCTGATTTAACGGCTGAGCAGCGGGAAAGCCTTGATGCCATAAGTTCTGAAGCTGAGAAATTAAGGTTCTTGGTGGATGCACTTGTTAAATTATCAAGACTTGAAAACGGAATCTTGACCCTTAGCCCTGAGCCCTGCGATGTGGGAAGACTTATTAAAGAAATCGCTTTATCAATGCGAAAGAAAGCTGAAGCAAAGGGACTTTACTTAAATGTGACGGAAGATAGTGCTGAGGCTTCTTTTGACTATAAATGGACCCTTGAAGCTGTTAGTAACATTGTGGATAACGCAATCAAATATACAGAGGTCGGTGGAATAAATATCTCCTTGCAGGCTTCAGAAATGTTTGTATGCATCATTGTTAAAGACACAGGCATCGGAATCTTGGAAGAAGACATTCCCAAAATCTTTGCCCGCTTTGAAAGGCTTTCTTCTTCCGGAGACAAGGAAGGAGTCGGCATCGGCCTGTACCTTGCAAGAGAGATTCTCCAAAAGGAAGGTGGCTACATCAAAGTCAAATCCAAGAAGGGTGTAGGTTCTGAATTCTTTATATACCTGAAAAAATAAAAGGGTTATAACAGTTTCTTTTTAGCAATTAACTTATAACGGTTTTTCATAAACTTTGATGGTGAACCAAAGAATTCTTTCTCTGACCCTGTGAAAGTACCTTCTGATGCTTTTAATGCTAACAGTTCCCATGTACATATCAGGTCTGCAACTTGAAATAATTTATAGTCAGCCGGTGCCACTTTTCGGAATTCGATATTTGTAAAAAGAATATTAAAGACCGATGTAAGTATTTTAGTTAGTTCATGTTGCCCATTGTCATAATAGATGATAATTTTGTCAAATGAATTAAGGTAATCAGCCTGAGCGCGTAATTGCGAGGATATCTCGCGCGACAGTTTTCCATACACATCAAGAAAGCTTTGGTTTTCTGTCTTGCAAATAACGGGACAAATATAATGAATATCAAGTTTTCTTGCAAAATGGTACATTGTATTAATAAGGCTTGCACGTTTGAACTTATCATCATATCGAAGATATATCGATTCGCGTCGAATCAAAGGCCCCATATGAACAGCGTGAGGCGGAAATCCGAGCTCACGAATGTGCCTGTCAAGTATAGAAATATCTTCAGAGATATCAATGTTCTGTTCATGAAAAACCATACTGACCATATAATAAGGGGACTTTGCAGAGAATTCTCCGAAATCACCGGATTCATCGATGAATACGCTTAGAATGTTTTCCAAATTTAAATACCGCCTTAAGGAAACAAAATAGCGGGGTGTATCCCCGCTGTTTGGTGGACCAGGGTCTTGCGACCAGCCCTTGTAGTACAATGACTACTTTCACAGTCATAATAGCATGAGTGGCATTAACATGCAAATAAAATATTTATAAACGGCGGAGTGACTCTCTGCTCGCAGGCGAATTCTTTCAAAATTGAAAGAATTTATTTCCTTTTGGAAAGATTCTTGAAAGAATTAAGTGAGATACTAAGTGTGTGGAACGAAAGCCACGCACTTTTTTAATTTCACTATGAGGGAGAGACAATGAGTATTTTAGAAGCAAAAGATTTAAAGAAATTTTACGGAGAGGGCGAAAACCAGGTGAAGGCGCTTAACGGCGTGAATGTGACTGTTAAGAAGGGAGAGTTTGCTGCGATTGTCGGAACATCCGGAAGCGGCAAATCAACACTTCTTCACATGCTTGGAGGCCTTGACCGCCCCACATCCGGAGAAGTAATTGTTGATGGAAAGAACATCTTCTCCTTGAAAGATGATGAACTTACGATTTTCAGAAGAAGAAAGATTGGATTTGTGTTCCAGGCTTACAACCTTGTTCCTGTTTTGAACGTGTATGAAAACATCGTGCTTCCGATGGAGCTCGACGGAGAAAAGATTGATAAAGAGTATGTGGATGAAATAATCGATACCCTGATGCTTACGTCAAAAAAAGAATCCCTCCCAAATCAATTGTCGGGAGGACAACAGCAAAGAGTGGCCATCGCAAGAGCCCTTGCCTTTAGACCGGCCATTATCTTAGCCGACGAACCTACAGGAAACCTTGATTCAAAGACAGGACAGGACGTTTTAAGCTTATTAAAAGTTTCTGCCGAGAAGTTTTCTCAGACAATCGTAATGATTACTCACAACGATGAAATTGCCCAGCTTGCGGACAGAATAATAAGAATCGAAGACGGAAAGATTGTTTCGGAAAGAGAGGTTAAATAGGCGCCA
>JAILCK010000179.1 GCA_024680435.1 Lachnospiraceae bacterium | reverse complement strand
TCCCTCCTAATAAAAACAAAAGCCTCATCAAACTCTATGTTTGATGAGGCTTAATAATCCTTTTAGACTAAGTAATCCTATGCTTGGCGCGCTAAATCTTCCTCATCAAATACGTATGCAAATAACCCCTGATTATTATTCAAGGGTTCGGGGGCATTCATATTAGATTTAGAGATTGTAAATTCTAACATAGTTTCCTCTTTCTTAAAATTATTTAATCGAAAGTATAATAGACTGACAATTATCTGTCAAGAACTTTTTTAATAGTCAATTTCCTTCAGAATTTGGTCCATTAAGTTTGTATTTTTAAGGGAAAAATCAGCACTGATAAAGGGCTTTTCCCCATCTAAAATACATCTTCCAAGCTGCGATACTTCAAGAGAATAGTTTTGAGGATTCTTAACTTTTCTCTTTATCGCCTTTGAGTCTTTATAAATAGTATAGGTTAAGGCGCCCTCCTGGTTGTATTCAACATCTGACTTTATAAATCCCTTTGTGCCGTGAATATATAGCCTGTCAAATCTTGAATTTGTGTTTTCTCCAAGTATCATTCCCACGTTAAAAGAAGCCCTTACGCCGTTTTCAAACTTTATAATCGCCGAAGTATTAAAGTCCACTCCTTTATCCGAAAATTCCGCAACAGCCTTAACATCCGAAGGTTTTGAATCTATAAGGCTTAAAATCATAGTGGTGCAATAGCATCCAAGATCGTACATGGCTCCTCCGCCCATTTCTTTATAAAGACGGATGTCTTCTTTGTACCCTTGAGTAATGAATGCGGTCTCAATATAATCTATGTCACCTATTATTCCTGATTTAACATCGGATTTTAAGCTTTCAATATAGGGTGTATGAAGGTAAGCGTATGCTTCCATAAGATTCACGCCGTTTTCTTTGGCCGTATCAAACATTAACTTTGCTTCTTCTTCATTTAATGCCAGGGGCTTTTCGCAAAGCACGTGCTTTTTCTTTTTTAGTGCTTCTATAACCCACTTTGCGTGAAGGTGATTGGGAAGAGGGATGTATACTGCCATAACTTCCTTATCATCCAAAAGCTCATCATAACTTCCGTAGGCTTTTTCAAATCCAAACTCTTCTTTAAAGCTTTCTGCCTTTTGAAGGTTTCTTCCGGCAATGGCATATAGCGAAGCATTTTTTGAAAGCTTCATGCCGGGTATGGTGCACCCTTTTGCTATGTTTGCAGTTCCCAAAACTCCCCATTTTACTTTTTCCATAGAAATCTCCTTCCTTGCTACTTAACATTCATTATTATCAACGCAATACCGGATACTATAAGAAGCGCTATTACAAGGCGCTTAACTATTCTTTCATTTAAAACTTTAGAGCTAAACATTCCAACAAAGAGCCCCGCTATAACTACAGGCATAAGAATCAGCGCCTGCTTAAAGCCTTCCAAGGTGATGATTCCCATTAAGCTGTAAAGAATCAATCTAAAGGTGTTTTCAACGATGAATACGGCGCTTATGTTTGCTTTAAACTCATCGCTTGATTCTGTCACTCTTCCTACATACGCTGCAAGCAATGCTCCCACTCCAAAGAGGCCGCAAAGAACGCCGGATAATACTCCAATGATTGCAAGAACAAGCTTTGATTCCTTGAATTTAAGCCTTCCCTGCTCTCTTAAAAACATCTCAATTCCTATTAAGATTATCACTACGCCAAATACAATCTTTATGTATGTGGCGTTTACATTCTTTAATAAAAGTGCTCCGGGAATGCATCCTGCCAGCACCAAAACAGCCAGAGGGATGAATACCTTTGGGTCCAGTTTCTTTCTGTTCTTTATGGTCAAAATAAAGTTTGCGGGATATCCAAGCATCAATTCAACCGGCGAAATAGCCACATTGTTTGCTCCAAATCCCATTATTGATGTAAACACCAGTGTATTTGCAAATCCGCATAGGCCCTTAATAAAAAACGCCACAAAGGTTGCGATAATCCATAACACCATTCTTTTTTCCTGCCTTTAATCTTTAGTCTATAGTTTCTTTCTGTAGTTTACTATCGTGTACTTTTCGCCGGTTCTAGGGTCTTTCTTTTCTTCCGACTCATAATCGTATTCAAAGCCGCAAGAAACTATTAAGGCTTTAGACGCTGCATTTAGCTTTCTGTGGCTTGCCAGAAATTCCTTTGCCCCCGCCTTCTTTGCTTCTTCGCACATAGCGGATAGAACTTGCTTTCCATATCCCTTATGCACAAAATCAGGCCCAAAGGCTACCCCCATCTCTTCAAAAACACCGGGCTCACACTCTCTCATTGTCGCAAACCCGATTGCTTCCATCTCGGGCTTTTTATAGACAATCAACCCATACTTTTCTTTTTCTTCAAACTCAAGAGTTCGAATCATTCGCGCTTTTGCTTCTTCTTGTGTCTTTGTAACCTTCCAAAGCATATACTTAGCCGATTCCTCATGGCTCCAAATGTTTCTAAGAAGCGGCTCCCAGTCATCAAACTCAGCCTTCTTAAGGACTAAGTCTTTAGTTTCTATTCTTACTTCTTCTTTTCTTACTTCTTTCTTCCACTGAAATGCAATTCTTGGTTCGCCGTTAGATAGATATATAATCCCGCAACGCTTAAAGCCGAATTTCTTTAACGCACCCTGCATGACTTTGTTATCTTCATGAGTGTCGATTCTTATGTTGTCGGCATATTCTTTGCACTTATTCAT
>JAILCK010000178.1 GCA_024680435.1 Lachnospiraceae bacterium | reverse complement strand
TTTATCAATTCATCATCAATTTCAATTCCCGGTGCCAATCCGTCAAGCACAGCTCCGATATATGGGCCGTGACTCTCGCCGAATATTGTTACCTGCAGACTTGAACCGAAGGTGTTTTTCATGAAATCGTCCTCTCTTTTTGTGATGTGGATAACTTACACTTTTATTTTTGTTAGCCTCGAATTATTTTCACACAATCCACTGTTTATAAGGCTTCTGAGAAAAGTTAAATCTTGTTTTAAAGCTTTGTTCCTGATTTGTAACTGCCGATTACCTTGTAATCTTCACATACAATTGCGAGAGCCTTAAGCATGTCTCTTCCCTCTCTGGTATTTATCTTTCCGGCTATCTCTGTGTAGAAATAATACTCCCAGTTTCTTTCTTTTAAAGGACGGCTCTTTATAACGTGCATGTTGTATCCGTAAGCTCCGATGGTGGATACGGCTTTTGCCAATGCTCCGGCTTCATTTTTAAGAGTAAACATAAGGATAAAGGAATCACAGTCGCTTGTGTTGTTTACAAACTCACCGCTTCGTGAAAATACTGCAAATCTCGTGGTGTTTTGCCCGCTTTTATTAATATCGTGATCCAAAACCTTTAATCCGTAAAGTTTTGCGCTTTCTTTGCTTGCAATTGCAGCTACGTGAATATCATCGTTTTCTGCCACTTCCTTTGCAGCTCTTGCTGTATTTTCAGACTGAATCACTCCAAATCCGTGATCGTAGATATATTCATTACACTGTTCAAGCGCCTGAGGGTGGCTTACAACAGTTTTTATATCCTTAAGTGTGGCACCTTTAACTCCCAAAAGGTTTTGAGAAACCGAAAGTTCATAAACTCCGTTTATAAATAAGCTTCCCATCACCATCAAATCGTTAACCTGTCCCACTTCACCTGCATAGCTATTCTCAATCGGAAGCACACACAAATCGCATTCTCCACGCTCCGTAGCTTCATAGGCTTCTTTAAAGTTTTTATAAGGCACTCTTTTAGCATCGGGAAGAATCTTTCCTGCAGAAATGGCTGCAAATGAACCTTCAATTCCGCTATAAGCTACCTTCACGCCATACAAAAGTCTATGCTGATATTTCTTAGAAACAGAAAGCATTGTATCAAAGAATTCTCTGTAATAGCCCTCTATTTCTCCATCCTTAACTGCTTTTGCATTTTTCTCTATGAGTTCTTTTTCTCTTTTTTTATCAAGTACCGGAAGGCCATGTTCTTTTTTATACATCGCAACTTCCGCCGAGCATTCCATCCTTCTTTTAAAAAGGCGTATCATCTCTTTATCTATGGCTTCAATTTCTTTTCTTGCCTCATCAAGATTGCTCATGTGTTTCCTCCATAAAAAGCAATAGCGCCATCCCCATGTAAGGAATAGCGCTTTGACTTTCTCTCAACTGCTATACGATACTTAGGGGTTTGTTTGCTTTCTTCTTACTAAAGTAAAAGAAAAAGAAATACATTGCAAAAAGGCCTGCATATAAACAAGCCTTACCAAAATAATATTCCTTATTAAGTTGCTTCTGGAATTTATTCATCATACTTAATCTCCGTATCGCTAGAGCAATAATAACACATCGCCCCTCATACGTCAACGCTTTAAACCGCGAAAATGCCTTTGACTTGATTCAGTGGATTTATATTATGATTTTCGCACCGTTCGCACTTCTTCTTTTGCATAGCGGATACTAAGTTCAAGCTTCGCTCCACTCGCTTTCACTAAGTACCGATGCAAAAGAGGCTGCTCAAATTCATAATATAAATCCACTGAATCACTTTCAAGAATTTTCGCCTGAGCCAAGGAGTTTATGTAATGTATTCGAGCATTTCCACAGCCTCGGCACTTAACGAGCCGAACTGTAAGGAACGGCGAGTTTAGTGAGCAGGCTTCTTTATAGCCTGCGGCCGCTAGTGCGAGGACTAAGCGAAAGCGGTGCGAGAAACATTATATAAACTCCTTGGCTCAGAGTGAAAACTGTCATTTCAAGTACTTGCGGAGGGCGTCGATCGTTTCGTCACTTACGACGTGCTCCATGCGGCATGCATCGGCTTCCGCGACTTCGTCGGATACGCCGACCTGCTTAAGAAGGCCGGTTAAGAGCTTGTGGCGATCGTATACTTTGCCGGCAACCTCTTGGCCTTTCTTTGTGAGTGTAATATAGCCGTCTTTGTCGATAGAAATTAATTTGTCTTCTTTAAGTTTGCCCATTGCTCGGCTTACGGAAGGCTTTGAAAAGTTCA
The DNA here is from genome assembly GCA_024680435.1 of Lachnospiraceae bacterium. GTDB lineage: Bacteria > Bacillota > Clostridia > Lachnospirales > Lachnospiraceae > UBA1258. The sequence continues at coordinate 16,688 of JAILCK010000178.1, read as the reverse complement.
TGTGCTCCGCAACGTCGATGGACCTTACATTTTTCTTCTCGTCTAAGAGAACGAGAATTGTCTCTAAATACATTTCCCCTGATTCATATAAGTTCATTTTTTATACCTCATCGGCTTTTTAATATTCCTCTTTAAACATACCACGAAATCAATACAATCGTCTAGCATTACTCCCAATAAGTAATAATCTTACAATTGGGATTATTTTACAGCAAAAAGGACTGACAATTCTTGTGCTTTGGGCCAATACCAAATCCGTGCCAAATTGGGCGTAGAAAAGTGGGAAATCTACTCCCAAGGTGTCCTATTTTTTCTATTGGCCCACAAAACTCCGAGAATCACAATTATTTGCGACAGAATTACGCCCAAAATTCAGGATTTACACTATTGGCCCACCGCGTCCTTTAAGTCGCAACTTTTTGAGGCTCATTTGCTCCCAAAATCAAAGTTTTTCGCTATTGGCCCATCGCGCCCCAAATCAGATGAAAAATAGCCCACCGCGTCCCTGATTAGATGCAAAAAACATCGAGCAAAGCCATGGATCTTCAAAAAGAGCTTCTCTCCTGCAAAATAATAAAGAAAAAGAGCAAAGTGGCTGTCTTTGCTCTGATTCCCCCTTAGGGTGTGTCCACCGTCAGGATGAGTTTTGCGATTATTATTTATGATATGTGTATTGCTACCAAATTAATTAAGCGAGTGCTCTTCCAAGTGATTTGCACTCATCAAGTACGTTTGCATCAGGTGCATTATTTGCCATAAGACCGTCTGCAATGAGGTTTGCGCCCCTCATACGTGTGCGCTCTTCCCAGTCTCTCATCCACTGGCCGTCGCCCCATCCGTATGAACCGAATAAAGCAACTTTCTTTCCTGAAAGAGAAGTTTCAACTTCTGCGAACATAGGCTCAAACTCTGTCTCTTCCAATACTTCCGCTCCCATAGCGGGGCATCCGAATGCGATGGCATCAAATTCAGAAACATTTCCGGCTCCGAATTCATGAGAAGCAAAAACGCTAACATCTGCTCCTGCTGCCTTTGCGCCGTCTGCTACAGCTTCTGCCATAGCTTCTGTATTTCCTGTTCCGCTCCAGAACACTACTGCAACTTTACTCATAATTGCCCTCCAAAATTTAGATATACTTTTTAGCTCATTGCGGTTAGCATATGCTAACCTGTATGCCATGTAAAAGCCATTCTCTAGGAGGAGCATGGCTACAGATTTAGGAAGTCAAGCACTTTTTGTTTATTGTTTCTAGTTAGCCATCGCTAACCGCAAAAGAATAGTAACATACGTGCCTCTCCATGTCAACAATATTTTTAAATTTTTTTACAATATATCTTCCATCCCTGTCTTTCTGTTAAAGAAAGGGTCATCCAGTACAAGGTCTAAGAATCCCTCATCTCTTATTTCTAAGTTGTGGATCAGTGCTAGGAATGTTTCATCCAATACCTTATTAATCTTCCTTTCACTCTCAGGGCATATTTCCATATATTTCTTTACATATTCCACTATTCCATCCTGAATCTTCATAATACAATCAATATTCTTGCCAGATCTAGTTTCTTTTGAAAACACAGGCTCACCATTTAAATCAAATTCTTCAATTGATGCCTCCGGCGAGGTTAGAATTGTTTCTAAAATATAGTAGTTCCTAAATATAGCGCTGGTCTCCCGTTCTTTCTCAGTGTAGAAAGGTGTAATATCCAAATTCTTGTCCTTCATAAACTCGGGTTCAAGCTGCAGAAAATACAAGCCCTTAATTGGATTATCTATCAGTTTTTTCAAATAAAACTGACTAGTTCCTTTCGCAACAAGGTCAAAAAAAGCAATGCTTCCCTCACAAACACCGGTATTCTTTATATACTTAAGATTGTTTTCTTTTTTTAGCTTTGCTGCTTCTAAAATTGCCTTCGAATATTTCAAAAGGCCCTCTTTATCTTTGTCAACATCGCTTTCGGATAAAGAAGCAGCATCTATTCCAAATCTGATTTTTAAGTTGTCTTCGCACTTTCCGCTAAACTTCATGCTGTCAACATATTCGATGTCTTTAGTATTCTCAACGCCTGCTCTAATTGCCGATATCCTGGAAGTGTAATAATACTGTACTTTCCTGTTGGGATACATAATTTCATAGAGTCTCTTCAAAAGATACCCATCTCTTGCACAAAGAAACCTGTTTGTACAGCCATATGCTTCAGCCTCTTCTTCAAACCATCTCACAAAGTCCATAAGCATCGGCGCGCAAAACAAAAATCCTATATCCTTTGCCTCTTTTACGCAAATCTTTTTCGATTCTTCTTCAAATAGAAAGGGACTATTAAACAGATTGGCAATAAACATGCCCACCCTTATCTTATCGGATATAGAATTAGTTTCTTCTTTTAACCTAAGTCCACCTGATAGTTCAAAAAAATCGTTGGGACCATAAAGCCTAAATGTTTCTATTCCGTGCCTTTTTGCTGCCTCAACGTCCGAAACAACATCATCACCAATATGAAGAATATTTCTTTCTCCCGACACATCAATTAAACGATCGAAAAGATTTCCCGTTTTTGAAGTGTCATACTCGCAGGATACAAAAACACCTGAAACAGTTTTAACTCCGCCTTTCTTAAGTATTTTAACTATTCGGTCTTTTGTGTAATAAGAATCCGAAGTAATATATACGGCCTTCTTCTGCATAACAAGGTCGTTAAGTATTTCAACAACATCTCTTCTGGGTTCTATAAGGCTTAAATCTATATTAAACTCTGCTTCCGCAAGTTCTTTTGCAATATTGTTTTTACAGCTTTCTCCTTTTAATAATTCTTCGTATATTTCTTCAAGCTTTGGAGCTCTGTTAAAAGAAAGCCTTTTTTCTGCCCCGATTCTTTTATTTACAAAATCAGGAATTCTAATTCCTCTTTCCTCAAGGCGAATGCCTACAAGTTCTAATAAATCCTCAAAGAATGTGATATTTCTTACAATCAGCGTATTAAATAGATCGAAGCTGACTGCATTGGCGCTTTTTATTGCTTCTAACAAATTCTTTTTAGTGTATCCTTCTAAGGAAGTAAAGTCATAAACCACCTTGGCGGTTAAGAGCAAATTATTCCCACGAACATCAAACACATCAATTCCGTTTTCCCTGCAAAGATCCCCTATTCTTTTTGCTATCACCTTGCAAGACTCAGGCCTTGCAACGACAATAATGATTACGTTTTCACGATTCACAACGTCATTTATATCTAAAATAGGGTATCCAAATTGCTCTCCTGATGACTTGAATCCATCAAGAAGGCCTAAAACTTCATATCTTCCACCCCACTCGCGTAACGTTCTTTCGGTTTCGGTAGAGAGCCCATATATTACGACTTTTTTATCTTTTATTATTTCAGGTAACACGTTTTGCCTTTCCTATAATCCAAAACCACTCAGTGACTCTTTTGAAAAAATGAATTCCGTATCTATTTCAAATATCTTGGTATCTGTCTTTTCCTTGATAGTCTTTCTAATTTGTTGTCGGCTTTCATAAAACAAATTCGCAATTATTATTCCATCATATTGATACTTGTTAATATCTTCAGGTGATTTTACATCAAAGCCCTGTTCTTTTAGTTCTTCATAGTTTCTGTCAAACCATGCAATAACTTCACAGAAGCCCGTTTGTCTGATGTAAGAATAAAGTCTTTGTCCGTAAGTACCTGCGCCGTATATCGCTATTTTCATGGTGGGCTTTACTTCAAAATAGGGATAAAGAAACGTTAATTTACTATAATCCCTATACAATTGGTCTGCTCTTGGGAGTGTAAGAAAAAGCATATAAGAAAGCCACTGTTTTTTTAATCCATACTCATTCGGATAATTATTTAGTTTCTTTCCAACGTAAGTGTTTAACAGATTCAGGCGCTTCCTTTCAATTTCAAGACCCGGTCTTTGCTTTATCATGGAATTTGCAGTCTGACGATAGTGATAATATGCCTTTCTTTCAAATGCAACGCTTTTTGCATCTAGCAAGCAGGGGTAAATACATGCTGCGTCCTCTCCCAAAGCGATTTCATCTTCAACGTCGAATTGGTGCTTTTCCAGTAAATCCCTTTTTAAAATAACATCCCAAAGCGTGGGAATTACCTGCCATTCAAAAAAAGAATCCCCCGAAATCATGTGCGGATATATACATTCTTCTAATAGCTTTTTATCATATATTCCTTCTTTAATTCCGTGCTTTACAAGCTTCTCAAAATCTCCGGTGTTTTCGAAATGATCATAAAAAACCATGTCTGCTTTTTTAGAATCAATGCTTTTAAGCATCTTTTCACACGCATCAGCCTCAATCCAATCGTCCCCATCAACATATATAACATACTTACCTTGAGCTCTTCTAAGTCCCTCTTTTCTGGCACTTACAAGTCCACCATTTTCTTTGTGTATAGCGATAATTCGTGAGTCTGCTTGCGCAAATTCATCGCATATGTTTCCGCACGAATCCAAAGATCCATCATCTACAAGAATTATCTCCATACTATGGCATGATTGAGCAATTATGCTTTCAATGCATCTTCTTAAATATTTTTCTATGTTGTAAATTGGAACAATTACAGAAAGATCTATCATAAAACACACCGTTTCTTTTTGAGAGTTAAGTATGTGTAAAATTCTATTATTACATCACATCTTTGTGGAATTCATCATCAACAATCATTTTAACAAAATCACTTAACGTATAATCTTCTAATTCGCCACAAATTCCCGCGTTTCTGGCGGCCCACCTGCGATAGTAGCTCTTTACTTTGTAGCGTAGGTTTTCGTCTTGCAAGTAGCCATCAAGACAAGAAACCTCTGCAGTTTCCACATTAAGGAGCAATACCTTCGCGTCAAGTGTTGAGTATGCCAAAACCCTTCTATCATCAATCTTCTTCATACACATAGCGCTATCGCTTAAGAGAGGGAAATTGATAAGATACTCTTTTCTTTTTGTAGGCATCTCGAAAATTTTCTCTATTTCTAAGCTGTTTTTATCAATTTTTATTATTCCATTACCGAATCTGGGCATAGCATAAAGGAATTTAGACGAATCCGCAAGATGATTTATCCCAGGCTCTAGTTCTAGTGAATCAATGCAAATCGAAATCCGCAGGATAAGTTTTAAATTCATGTCCAGCTTCAGTATTTCAGGCTTATCTCTCAGAGCCACCCAAATATACTTTCCATCGCATGTGATTCCCGATAGTCCTGATTTGTCATCGGAAACACAGATTAATTCACTTTTGGCAGAAAGAAAATCGAATTTTAGAATATATGGTCCCTGCCAAAAAGTAAGATATGCAACGTTCTCATAAACTGCATTTCTCGAAAAAGTAACTCGCGATGGATCTGAAATCATATGCTTTATTTCGTCATAACCAAAATCAATATAATCTATCTTTGCTTTCTTTACATCTACCCTTATAATCCTCTTATATAATCCGGGGATTAGATACAGGTAATTCTTCCAAGCAAAGCATGTGTTTATTAGGTTATACGTTCCTGCATCCCCAAAATAAGCTGAATCAACTTTTATATCGTTAAAAGTCTTTTCAACAAGACTATATAAAAGAATATGATTTGAATTACGCGGAGAAATCACGATTAAATTGTCAAATTTCCATATATTCCCATATTGATTTATAATATTTTCCATTTCAGGGAAGATTGGTAAAAAGGCCTCAATGTTTATTTCTCCTGTCCCAAGGTCCATTTTCTCCAAAACGTTATGATATTGATCAATAAACCAAACAACGTTATTTGACAAAGCAACATCATAAAAAGAAACTATACCATATATATCTTTTTTTTCTTCCTTACATCCCATTTTTATTTCTGCCCCTTTGTCGTAAGTTTTTTTATTCTTTCTTCAAGAGATTTCTGTCTTAATGCATCTGTCTCATATCCCGAATATTCGGAATTTAGCGGACAAATCTCGGCACAGGTATCCCAGCCAAGGCAGTTTACACATAACGTTCCGTTTAAGTTTTTTTCGATATAACGTTTACGAAGCTCTCTAAATGCTTCACAATTCCAAGCGTCAATCACAGATGTGGTATTCAAATCTGCGATAATCATTTTCTGATCAAAATCCTGACAGCATGCATCCAGATATCCGTCTGCAGTTATGTATACATTATTGAATAGCTGACTGCATGGATATGAGTATGAGAATTCATCGTTTCCTTCATAAAGCTCCGAATCAAAGTTGCTTACAAGTCCACCTCTATTATTTGCCTTCATATAAATGAATTCATCAATATAGGATTCCGTATCTTTTCTAACCTCATTAATCTGTTTCTCGGTTTTTTTTGTTGAAATGAAAGAAACGTACAATTTACAGGAACTCTTTGTGCGCTTTCTTTCTTCATCAAATCCTTTAATATTTGCCAGTATTCTCTCATATGCATCTACGCCATGTATTAAATAATAGCTGTCTCGACCTGCATTAATTGATATCTTAACTGAATCAACTCCGGATTCTATGATTTTTCTGCTTCTTTCTCTGTCCAAAAGATATCCGTTTGTATTAAAAAAAATATATTTATATCCTATCTTTTTTGCAAACGCTGCATACTTCTCCAGGTTTCTATTAAGAAGAGGCTCCCCGGTAGAGCTGAGGGCAAGCTCCTCAGCCCCCCCTTTTCTGGACTCTTCAATGACTCTTAAACAAACTGAATCATCAATGCATCCCCTTCTTCCTTTTTGATAAGCCTGCGGGCAAAAGATGCATGAGTAATTGCATGTGTCACATATATCAATCTTAACAATCTTAGGAAAAGGTGGCGCAATCTCCATTATTTGTTGTCCTCGCTCCTTCTCCAAATATCTCTTTTTAAGCACGATCTTAGTTCTCCTTTTTACCAAGAGCATCAGAAAGAGCCATTGAAAGCCAACTTTCCGACCGTTCAGCATATGTTTCTAAAAGCTTTTGAACAAAGGATATTCACATCTCATGTTTTCAAACCTCATAAAGTGTTTCTGTTACAAACTCTATCTTTAGGTTCTTCTTTATCTTTTTCAAAAAATCCGAAAAAAACACATTCAGGTTTTCGGCTTCTTCATCTGTCAACGCCCGACGCATCGACATACTATAATAATTTGCATTTACATCCGTTGAAAACCCGTCAAAACCCGCCAACTTTACAATTTTTGCGCCGCTATTCTTTAAAAGGTTTAAGCATACCACGCCGGCTGAATCTCTTGTCACTGTATCCATAGTAATCCATTTACTGTAATCAAGAACTTCAACCTTACTATTCATTTCTTTCTCGGATTTTGAACATATATTTGACAGCAATACTTTTTTTACAGTTTCATTCGTCTGAATGCCCTTCATTTCCGGTCTGGTAACCACAACGAAATCTATAGGCAAATCATATACTCCATTCAAGGCTATAGTAATCGTATTGTCGCTTTTGGCCATTTCTTCAAGCTTTTTCATGTTAGCGCCAACAGTTAGGCCAGGGGCAATCAAAAGAACCTCTTTATCTTTGACCAAACTGTATAATCTTGAAACAAAATCGGCATCATTACATTTATTCCTTGAATTATATTCTCTATACTTTTCTTCGACATAAGATTTATCAAATGATATTTTCTTTGAATCGTCCAGCATAGCAAGAACTTCACCAACTTGATCGATTCTAAGACGATGCTTAGAATACAAATGCTTTGCGTATGTGGGGCTACAGTGGTTCACTGATGATAAATAGAACTCAGGGGAATAACCCCAGTGATACTCTTCATGAAGCACATTGATACACGAATCTATAACTTCCAACAGCGGAGCAATGTTGTACTTTCCGCCGTAATATTGGTTGATATGCTCAAGCAATAGTTCTGTGTTGAGATTTCCGGCTCCTTTCCCCATTCCCAAAATCGAGGAATCGACTATTATTTCTCTGTTCATTCTAAACACAATAAATGCCATCGCATTTGAATATGATAATTGAAGGTTATTGTGAGAATGAAGACCTAGTGGAATGGATGCCTTTAAGTTATGATCAATTAAATGAATCATCCTCTTCATGTCATTTGGACGCATTTCCCCAAAACTATCTACAATATAAAAGCCTGCAGCATCTTCGAGGTATTTATTTACATCACTGATTAACTCAAGAAGCTCTTCATCTGAATACTCCGGCGTTATCATGGGCTGAATAAATAAATCATATCCCTTATCAATGATTATTCTACCAAGTTTAAGAATCTTCTCCCTATCTTTTCTGTGAAAAGCAAATCTAATCCCATCAATCGTTCGTTCCGAGCGAGGAGGCAACAATTCAGGTTCAAACTTCCCGTAGTCCATCATAGCAAGGTACGATGTCCCCGCTTTTTTCTTTTTGATGAAGTTACAGATTATCACCTCTTAATTTACATATTGCGTCCTTCCACTTTCCGAACCATTTTTACTGTCAAGATACCCGACCTCTATAAAATCAACACCGGACTGTTCCTGTGCTGACAAAATATCCTGCATATATTCCGTGCCAAAATTGAAATTATTTACGCATCCACCATCTCTAAGCGTAACATCTAAAACCCTGATTCTTTTCCTATTAATCATAGGTCTACCTCCAGAAGCGACTCAGCCAGCTTAAAATCCGATAGAGTGTTGATATCTACTGATTCCTTATACCCTACTTCCTTAATGTATGGTCTGACTCCGATACGTCTGTTATGGTCTTCAAATACACTTCTCTTAAAAACATAAATGCCTGAGGTCTCTCTATAGATTGGTTCTATATCTTGACTCCTCGGAAGATTATTTGCATCAAAATTAAGCGGATTTCCATTCTTCCAAAGAAAATCCTGTATTCTTTCTGCACAAAAAGCTGAATCATATCCATCATTCAATACAACCGACACACATTCCTTGATTGTATCAGTGCTCACAAAGGGAGCCGTAGCATGTGTATAAATGTATATGTCCGCTGGGATTTGATCCTTAAACGAACGAAAAATCTGATTAAAGTTTGACGAGGGAAGAACGAGATGCTCAGGACGTTTTAAATAAATAATTCCCTCACCAAGATAAGCCTTTATCTCTTCACTGCTACAGTAAACATATATTTCGTCTGCAACATTGGCTTTCTTCATCGCGTCTAAGGCCCACATTAGAAGTGGCTTTTCTCCAAGCCGCATAGTGTTCTTACCCGGAAGGCGCTCATTATTTAGTTTAATCGGCATGATAGCAACTATCTTCATAATCTCAAAAATACCCTCTTATCGTTTCATGAGTGAATCAAAATCGACCCTCTCAAATATTTCAAGTTTTCCGCCTCTTGTTGCATTGTATATATGAAATCCGTGTTTTCTCGAATAACGTTCTGCCTTTTCATATGCTCTTGAAATCATATCTATTTTTGCGTCAAGCATGTCTAATCGCCTGTATAAGGCTCTGTCATTTTCGTCATAATAATCAAGCGAGAAATGGTTTTGCGGATCGGTGGTATTAGATGTAAAACTATGATCAACTCCCAAAAGATATATCTCTGAAAAACCCATGTAAGCAGCCAACTGCAAACATATATCATAAACCACGGAAAAGCCACAAAATACGCCCTTAGTTATATCACTGGAAAAAGCTGGGAATTTTTCTCCATAATTATCTGAAATAAAATGAATATACTCTACTCCCGAAACTTTCCGATTCTGCGTCCAATGATAGTCATCTGCGTAGAAAACCGCCCTATATAGCTGCCTGTCGATGTTAGAATCACAGGCAGGAATCATGAGTGGATCCGAAATGCATAAATAGTCCGGCTTCCACGTCGTTTTATCGAAGGCTAGATAAATCTTATTTACTCCAAAACATATTTCACCATGTTTGCTCAGTGCTTCGAGGTCTTCTACCTTAAGGCTCGGTCCATTCCCAACAATAAAACAACGTTCCCCTTTGTGAATGTCTTTGTACTTTTCAAGTTCAGGATGTTGGTATTGTGGAATAAAGCCATCTATATCATACAAATCAACAACAGAATATGCCGGATTCTCAGGAATTCTCTCTCTAATATCACTGTCAGCGCGTCGCTCGTTAATGATAAGACAGTCTATTTTATCAGATATTTCTTCTAGAGAGGCCGAAGTGATTCCCATATATGGTTCAGAATCAATAAGGTAGTCAACAGTGAAATTGTCGCACTGCATACATACTTCACTTATTAAATATGCTAAATAGTTGTTGCATCCGCATATTGCAACATGATGGAAGCGTTCTATACCATGCATTCTCATAAGTGTCTGATAACTAAAAATTTCAAGCTTTCTGTATGTCGCAGCAGAAGGCAATACTGATTCAAACCCAGAAAAAACTTCCGCTTCAACAAAATTGAAGAATCTTGTAATTCCGGCTTCAATCAATTGATTATCGAATTTTTGGCGAACTTCTTCATCCCCTAATGCAACTACAACAATAATGTCCTCGGAATTTTTCGCTATTGATATCATTTTTTCAAAGTTAATGATATCCTTATGAAAGAATGATTCTCCGGTTTTATAATTATCACAAAAGCACTTAACTCGCGAAGGTCCCAGAAAAGCAATTGCTTTATATCCGCACTTTCCTGCGCCGTATATTATGTATTCCAAGTCTTATATTCCCCTCTGCTCTTTCATTAATCTAGGTTTTCTCCATACCACTTCTTCGCGACCAATATTCTGCTTAGCCAAGTCAGATATAATACTTTCCGCAGTTTCTTCCTTTTGAACTGCTATAACAATTTTGTCATATTGGACATCAGAAATACTATCCGGTGATTCTATAATATCTTTGTATTGGTCCGGGGCAGTCTTTGCCACCCATTTTTCAATTTTACAGTAATTGGTCGTCTTAATCTGTCTGTAATACAGTTCGCCAACATCTCCTGCACCGTAAAGGATTATTCTGCTTTTTTTCTCTACATCTTCAAACGGAAATATGTAGGGTTTTACATAGCAATCGCTTCCGAGCCCAAACAATTCATCTCCAAACAACGATTTAATATACTTAAAAATAAAACATTTCATATGATACGGAAATTGTTTCTCAAGATACTTTTCCCAGTATTCATTCTGTGAAAGAGTCGCGTACAAAAAGGTGTGCAAGTGAGCATAATGTTTAAATATCATCGGTTTTATATTCAATGATACCGAAGATGTTCTGATTATGTGGTGATAAAAAGCTTCATCTGAAAAATAAATCCTCTTAGCATCCAACATTGCCGGGAAAACAAAAGCATGGTCTTCTCCGTCAGTTATCATTTCATCAACGTCCATTTGTCTTTTGTAGATTATTTCTCTTTTAAAAAGTTTATTCCAACAATTAGCAGCAAACGGCCACCTGTCAAGCATGGGATCATATAATATTTTGGAGTACACTCCTTCTTCTAATGCATGCCCCTCATACAGTCCCGGATTAATGTTTAAATTCTCCTTGCGGGTATATTCCGGATACTCTTCATAATGTGAAGTCACTACTATGTCGGCCTGGTTCTCTATCAATTTTTCATACATATGTTCAAACATACCGGCATCAATGTAATCATCACTATCTACATAACCAATGTACTCACCTGTTGTTTCCGACATTGCTGCTCTTCTAGCAGAAACAAGTCCTCCGTTTTTCTTGTGTATAACTTTGATTCGGCTGTCCTCTTTTGCATATCTGTCGCATATAGCAGGACACTCATCATCCGAGCCATCGTCTACAAGTATTATTTCCAAATTTTTATACGTTTGGTTCCTCACAGATTCTATACATCTGACTAAATATTCTTCTACTCTGTATATCGGAATAATTACGCTAATTAGCTTCTCATCTAGGAGCATATAGACCTCCTCATTCTTAATAGATCTGGTTTAATTCCAGACCATATTCTGCCCGAGATACTGACTTCATTATGGCGTCAATTGCTTGTGTCATTTCTTTCCTGTCATCCGGGTAAAATTCTCGTGGAATTTCTTTTCTTTTTACCATATTAACGGCAAACGTTCTATGACATCCAACCGATTTTTTATACCATGTTTCATCTTCTACCAAAGAAAAATCTATATAATCTTTTAAGTACTTTGATACATTGACATAATTACCAAAATTCCAAATAATAAATTCTTTTTCATTGTTGAGGGCTAAGTTCCACTGGTGAAGCCCCCATCCAAGAGCATTCAGTGACTCATTCTCATAAGTAAAAAGAGAGAGCGTTCCATCCTTCTTCAATACTTTTAGAGCTTCAAGTAAGCCCTTGAGCGGATCTATGCAGTGGTCAATGGCATTGTCAATCAATATATAATCGGCATCTCCGTGATACATGTTTGATAAGAATTCTATCATTCCAAAATGAGTTGGCTTTCTAAAGCCATTAGCTTTCTCCCACCTTGAATAAAGATTGTTATAGTAGTAAGCAAGCGGATCAACAGGGACATAGTTCACATCTTCCGAATTTCCACACCCCCATTGATATATGAGGCCACACCCCAAATCCAATATAGTTTTGTTACGATAATCTCTTTCTGGAATTCTCCCACACGAAAAGCCTTGAACACTATTACGTTCGACGTTTTGTTGGTAGCATCTGCCTCCACTGGTCAGCACTTCTTCTTTCCAGAATTTCACCTCACTCATAAGTTCAACTGCCCATTTATTCACATGCTTTTCATAGTCTATTCTATAGTCAATTATATCGCCACGTTCACGTATAAAACTATCATATACAGTCACAAGCTCTGAGAAAAATACAATGCTGTCTTCTCGTATTTCCTTGTACTCATGTATTTGTTTAAGAATCTGGTATTCGTTAGCACGGCTGACACCAATATAAATGTTGCAGTCTAGATTATGTTTGACAATTTCTCGCAAAGCATCATCCAATAACACCCCATTTTCACAGTCTCCGGAATTATTACACAAGACTATTTGCTTTGCTCCCATTCCTTTGAGCATTGAAACAATTACAGAGCCATAAGTTATTCCATAGATAACATAGTTCTTCTTTTTGAGTATTTCCTCTCTGTTCATCGTTCTTCCTCCTCCAATACATTTGATGTTTACTTAAACCATGACAAGCTATTAAAAGTAGAATGTATCACAATTCACACAATGCGCTAGGCACTTTCTTCCTTTAAGGATTTTTTTCCGTACATCGCTATATTCTTTTCCATACCAAACATCTTTTATAGACGAAACATTCAAATCACCTAATGTCATTTTCCCATAAGGATCGTTACAACACAGTGAAACTTTTCCATCCGGACGAACAATTAACTGTCTGAAGGGCAAAACGCATCTATCATTCCCAAAGATACTCTCTTTTGTTCTGTTTGGAGCATCTCCCCCGCGAGAAGTAAGAATTTCATTTTCTTTTCGAAGTACTATTGTCGCCCTTTCTTTGTATTCCGGGTGTTCTTCGCAAAAGTCAGCAATCTTTTGAGGATTGTCATTAAGTTCTAAATTCTGATTATAATTGTCGATAATTAGTTCATCCAAATACTTCATTATCTCAACGAATTTATCAACTGTAAGAAGGGTACCATTTGTGAACAAATGCATTCTTGCTGCAGGTACCTTTTCTCTTGCATACTTGTGTCTTTCAATTATTTTCGGGTCAAGGAATGGTTCGTTATTGGAAAACAGAGCGAGACGCCCGGAGTAATTCATGGCACTCAATTCGTCAATTATTTTCTTGAAAAGTTCGTCGCTCATGACTGCTTTTACTCGTATATCATTACCCGCACTCACCGGGCAAAAAGAGCATTTCCAGTTGCACCTGTTTATAGTCTCAATCTCAACATGGTTGAATAATGGCTTATATTTATCCAATGTTTCTGCCAAATGGTTGATTATTGCAATATTACCGTTCTTTTTGGTTTGATTGCTCCACTCTTCCTCACTGATCTCATTAGATCCATTTTGATTACTCGGATATGGATTAAAGACAATATCAGGTGTACCAAAATACTTTTCCTGTATAAATGGGTTGAGCACCTTGAAAGGATAGGATGCCTGCAAGTAATCACATACAACTTGCAAATCATACGATCTATCCGATGTGGCGATAATTATAACATCCGCATTATTGCAAACATCTTCAATTTTTTCGATTTCTGAAGACATTATTTTTGTGCCAATGTTTCCATTCTCAACGCAATCAGCATATCTTATATTCTCTTCAGCCACACCATATGCGATGATATCTCTAATCAACACTTCAGAAGTATCATCTATTCCAAAAAATACTATTCTTTTATTGTTGAGCAAATCGATACTATTATTCTTTATATTTTCAAGCAAGATTTTATACTGCGCTGAATAGTATTCATATCCGTGGATTCCATGGTCATTTAATTGAGTTGCTATAGCAGAAAAACTCCTTACTGCAACAACTGTTCTGTAATCTTTTTGAATTTTTAAATACTCGTCAAAGGAAAGGATTTTTTTCCCGCAATATAACTGACCTGTCTTCTGTGTATTATTATCTACGAAAAACTCAACCATCTCTTCGCCAAAGTATTCGTGTGCCTGTCTCCCATAATCTCCGGCTCCAAAGATAATTATCTTTTTCATAAGCAATTCTCCTTTTTTTGATTTGACACGCAAGTATGTAAGACCAAACCGAGGGGTAAATGGGCATGGTAAGCCTACTACGCGTGTACGATATTTATTTCGGCAAAAAAGGGCAAAAACCTTAGGCTCCTCTTATAAAAAAAGCACCGGCTTATTCGCCGGCGCTTGCTTTGTAGATTCTATACATGTCTTCTTCTTTTAAAAGCTTAGCGGCACCTTTTGCTCCGCCAACTCCTTCGGCGCATTTTCTTGCCATGGTGTGAAGGTCTTCATCGGTTGCTTTGATGCCAAGTTCATTTAAGTTTGTGGGCATTTTTATTTTTCTAAAGAAATCTTCTGTAGCCTCAATTCCCTTTATGGCAATTTCTTCATCTGTTCCTTTGTTTTCAATTCCCATTACATTTACGGCATACTTTTTAAATCTGGGTAAGCATTCTTTGTAAACGTATCTTGCCCAGCTTCCCCAGATTGCGGCAAGGCCCGCTCCGTGAGCTACGTCAAAAAGGCCTCCGATTTCATGCTCCATTTTGTGAGTCATCCAGTCTCCGCCGTCATTTCCAAGGCCGGTCAATCCGTTGTGAGATAAGCTTCCGGCCCACATTACTTCGGCTCTTGCATCATAATTCTTAGGGTCTTTAACCAAGATAAGAGCGTTTTTCATAACCGTCTTTAAAAGGCCTTCCGCTAAAGCATCGGTTAAATCTAAGCCCGGATTATTGGTAAAATATCTCTCCATTGTGTGCATGCAAATATCTGCGCATCCGCAGGCCGTCTGATAATCGGGTAAAGTCATAGTAAGCTCAGGGTTCATAACCGCAAACTTAGGTCTTGATAAGTCTGAGTTATAACCTCTTTTTAGCCATCCCTCTTCCTTTGTTATTACGGAAGAAGAACTCATTTCGCTTCCCGTTGCGGATAGAGTAAGCACCACACCTACAGGTAAGCAAGCTTTAGCCTTTCTTTTTCCTTCATAAAAGTCCCACACATCGCCATCGTTTGCCACTCCGTAGCCGATTCCCTTTGCAGAATCAATGGCGCTTCCACCACCTACTGCCAAAATAAAATCTATCTTTTCTTCCTTCGCAAGCTTTATTCCTTCGTAAACCAGGCTAAGCCTGGGATTTGGAACCGCTCCTCCAAGCTTTACGTAGTAAATGCCCGCATCCTCTAGGCATTCTGTAATCTTATCAAGCAAACCGCTTTTTACAACGCTTCCCGTGCCGTAATGCACAAGCACTCTTTTTGCGCCAAATTCCTTTAAAAGATTTGCGGTTTCTACCTCAGCACCCTTTCCAAACACTACCTTTGTGGGTGCAAAATAACTAAAATTAAGCATCGGCTTCCTCCTTTAAAATGTTGTAAATCTCATGTAAATCCTTTATTTCATAGTCTACCTTATATTGAGGCTTTCTCGCCAATCCCTTGGGATTGTACCAGCAGGTTTTAATCCCTGCGTTCATGCCTCCAAGAATATCACTTGATAAAGAATCCCCGATAATCAGTGCTTCTTTCTTATTAACAAGCCCGATTTTTTCAAAAACCGCATCAAAGAACCCTTTATTAGGCTTGTCGGCTCCCAACTTTTCAGACACAAAAACATCGTCCAAGACTTCTCCTATGCCTGAGCGGCCTACTTTCTTTTCTTGAGCCTTCAACGTACCGTTTGTAACAAGAAACTGCGGCACCTTTCCCTTTAAACTCTTTAAGATTTCAAGGCTATCATCTCTAAAAATGATGGTATCTCCAAGAGCCAGCTGGTATTTATCGTTAAAGTCTTTAGCGTACTTTGGGTCAATGCCCATCATTTTAAAAAATTCTCTAAACCTTCCCACAAGCACTTCTTCCTTACTGATTTCGCACCGCTCTAACCTCTCCCAAAAGCCCTCGTTTAAAACAGAATATCTTTTTATATCTTCATCGCTTATTTCGCCAAATCCAAATTCTAAAAACAAGGCCTTTAAAGCGTTGTATTCCGCAGCGCCAAAATCCAGTATGGTGCCGTCTAAATCCCAAAGAAGCGTCTTTATCATTTTCTAACCTCAAATAATCTTTTGATTAAATTATATATGGAATCCTTGAATCTTCCAACAAAAAAGACGCTGATTTTACATAAAAAGCCCGAGGCATAAGCCCCGGGCCATAACT
>JAILCK010000134.1 GCA_024680435.1 Lachnospiraceae bacterium | reverse complement strand
TGTTATGTGTTCAAATAAATATTTTAAAACGTCGTTTGTGAACTTTCTTGCATTTAATGCAATTGTTTTTGTGCCGTCCGTGTTTTCATCTTCACGAACAACGTCTGCATACATGATTAATGTTTCTGCTACCACGATTACATCTTTTCCGAGAAGTGAAGGTGTATCGTTTAGTACCTTTGCGGCCATGCCCATGGGGCTTACGTTTAAAACGTCCGCATATACTTTTTTAAGTGAGTCGCAAGGAACGATGACGCTCTTTGCTTCAAACTTTACTCGGTTAATTCGTCTTCTTTCTTCCATAAGTCATTCTCCTTTTTAGCCTTCCAAAAATATAAGACGATATATATTTTAAAAAAGGTTCACATTTTTTATTCGTTTTTAAAAATTTTTGCTCCGAGTTCAGATTCCGCGATTGTAATATCTTCTTTAATGGATTTTACAAAGAACGGAATCTTTTCATTTCTTTCTAGCTTTCGATTTAAGTCTTTAAGTCGTTTTGCATATCTGTCTCTGTTTACAAGCCATAATACCAAAGCGGTGGTTATTATGATTGCCGCAATCACTCCGCAGGTAAGCGGGAAGTAGTTAGCTCCTGTCGGCCCATTTGATAATGGCGTCTTACCATCCTCGATGATTAAGAGGTCATATCCCTCAAGTATTATTTTTGTTGTACATACCACAGATGAAACGGCTGAAAGCACTACCGATTTTATGCTGCCTTGTTTCATTTTTATTCCCCTTTCGTGGTCTTCATAAATAAAAGACTGTTGCTTTTCAAAAAAAGGTTCACTTTTTTAAAAAAATTTTCAAAACCATCCTTTTGGGTAGTCAAAAGTATCCTAAACATGCGCTAATATACATAAAGATAACTTTACTCATTAAACGCTTCTATACTATAATAGGAAGTGTAGCTAAGTGGGAACTTGGAGGAATTTATAATGAAAAAGAGTATAAAGAGTTACAAGGTTACAAAAATCTGTGAACTTAGTTTCTTTCTTTTAATGGAAATTGTTTTTCTTGTAATTCTTATTTCTAACAAAACAATGCGTTCAAGCATTTTTGTTGACAGAAGTTTGTTTATTCTTTGCGCCATTATGTACTTTACGGTCTTGGTTACATTGGCAATCTTGCTTTTAGATTTCATCAAATTAAAACAGTTTAAGATTGAAGATCATAATTTGGAACAGCTTGCTTTCCTTGACAGAAAGACCGGCATTCCCAACAGAACAAGCGTTAACCTCTTGTTTGAAAACTACAGCACCGTTGATTCCATGAAGGGAATCGGCTGTGTGGTATCGGAAATAGCCAATATTAAAGAAATTAATTCCGTAAGCGGTAAAGCAATCGGCGATAAGGCAATCAGAGATTTCTCTCAGATTTATGAAAAGAGCGCCGACGGCTTTGGGTTTGTGGGAAGAAACGGCGGTAACGAATTTATCACCGTTATAGAAAAATGTAATAACGACAAGATGGCTTCTTTTATTAATAAGTTGGAATCCTCCATCGGTGAATACAACAAGGCTCATGATGAGTGCAATATTATGGTTCATTCTGAGTATGTTTTATTCGACAGTGAAGAAGTCGGCACCTTTTCAGAATTGATTGCCCGCGCGTACAAAAAACTTGGCAGGTAGGTAAAAATGGAGTATTCGCACGAATATATCGGCGAGTTTGTAAAGATGGCTCAAAACGGAGACTCCGATGCATTTGCTCAGTTATACAGCCTTACCTTTAATAAGATTTACAACTACTCGCGACATTACTTAAGAGATGAATATCTGGCTCAGGATGCTGTGCAGGAAATCTTTATAGTTGCACTAAGAAAGCTTTCTTCTTTAAATGAGCCCACTTTATTTATAGCGTGGCTAAACCAGATTGCTTTCCATGTTTGTTTCGACATGCAGAAATCCTTAAAATCCGACTACGGCGAAGTAGACTCGGAGATTTTGGAAGAGATATGCGACACAAAGCTTTCTTCAAATCCCGAAGCTTCTACATTTAAAAACGATGAATCCGCAAGATTAAAGAAAGCTATCGATTCTTTATCTTCCGCAAAGAAAGAGCTTATTACTCTTAGGTACTTTAACAACATGAAGATAGACGAAATCGTTAACGTTACCGACATGAGCCGTTCCACCGTTAAAAGACAGCTTCAAGCCGCAATCGATGAGCTTAACAAAATCATGAAAGGATAAGGGGGTGGGAAGATGTTTGGATTTAAGGCTAAAAAGCGATACGAAATGGACATAAAGACAGCCGACAAGATGCTTCAAAACGTCTTCGCCGCCTGTGACACGCAGCCCAATAAGGTCCCTTTTGATAAAATTGTATTAAGAAACAAAACCGACATTCGCTCGGAGCGTTTGTTAATTTGTATTACAGCATTTTTGTTTATACTTACTCTTGTAACGCCCCTGTTTTTACCTAAAGGTTCAGCCTTTGTTTCGGTAGATCCTTCACTGGGACGTCCTTTGAGTGTAATCAGTCATGAAATGAAGGATGATTCTTTCAATATTACTTTTGAAGGAAACAGGATAGATATTTCTTCAAGTTACATGGAGGGAACAGACGGAAGTGTGGTTTACGCCTCATCTTATGATGATTCCACAAACACCATTACATTCCCTTATGACAAAAAAGAGTACAATATTTACGTATATGACGTTAACGGAAAGTGCATTCACCTTCTTTTAACGCCCCGTAAGTGACAGAAAGGAACGGGTCGTGAAAAAGAATCATTTGCTTTTTCTTTTAGGTTTGGCCTTAACTCTAACCGCCTGTGATGCGCCCGTTGATTTTCCGGACGACGACACAGGTGTAAGCGTAACTACAATTAAAAATTCGGAGGGCGATACCGCTTTGACCAATTCTCAAACGGTTATCGATCCCGCTTCTTTGCGTGACAATACCCCCGTTTGCCTAGAGACGTCCGCTCCGGGGCTTTTGGTAGAGGGTAATGCCTACGCTTCCGTTGACTTTTCAAACACCAAAGAAGGCTATATCATCGTTGATTACTTTGGCTCTTCTCCAAAGGTTAAGCTTCAAATAACAGGTCCAAACGGCGTTACATACACTTACGACATTCAGACAGGCTACGCCGCATTTCCGTTAACATCGGGCGCAGGCGACTATGAAATCAGCGTTTGCGAAAACATTGAAGGCACATCTTATTCTCTTGCGTTTAAAACCACCATCAATGCTCCCGAAGTTTCAACATTCGGGCCTTATCTTTACCCCAATCAATACGTATATTTTGACAAAAACTGTAAGACCGTTGCAAAGGGTGCAGAGCTTGCCTCAAATTGCACAAACGATCTTGATGTTGTCACAAATGTATATAACTACATAACAAAACACATCACATACGACTACGACAAAGCAAATACCGTTAAAAGCGGATATATTTCAAACGTAGACGAGATATTGGACAGCGGAACCGGCATTTGCCTTGACTATTCCGCCGTAATGACCAGCATGTTAAGAAGTCAATCTATTCCCACAAGACTAGAAGTAGGTTATGTGGGTAAAGATATGGTATATCACGCATGGATAAGCGTATATATCGAAGATATCGGATGGCTTAACGGCATCATCCAGTTTGACGGAAAAGAGTGGTCCCTTGTAGACCCCACTTTCGGCGCAAGCACCAACGAACGAACACTAAAAGAATATATCGGAGACGGAACTAACTACTCAACAAAGTACGTTTATTAAACACATGGGGGAACTTCTCGATGAGTACTCAATCAAATCTTACAAATGAAGAATTGGCTTCTTTTTGCTCACAGATGTCAATTTTACTTCATGCGGGCATAACGCCTATCGAAGGCATAAGAATCATGCTTTCAGACACAAAGGATCAATCCGGAAAGAAACTGTTGCAGGCAATAATCGATGCTGTTAACGAAGGTTCAAGCTTTGCGGAAAGTTTACAGGTTGTGGGCGTGTTCCCTGATTACGTTGTAAACACCATTAAGCTTGGCGAAGAAGCAGGCTCTCTTGATGATATAATGTCATCTCTTTCCGCTTACTATGAGCGTGAGGCGGCAATTTCAGATAACATAAGAAGCGCCATCACCTATCCTTTGGTAATGATAGTTATGATGTTTGCCGTTATCATAATCTTGATTACCAAGGTTCTTCCTATTTTCAATCAGGTATTTGTTCAACTTGGCTCTGAAATGACCGGCTTTGCAGCATCCTTACTTCATTTCGGAGACGTGTTAAAAACATATTCGGTTGTCTTTATCGCCGTTTTGGTGGTTTTGATAGCTTTATATTTCTATGTTTCAAAGACAGCTCACGGAAGAAAGGTTGCTAAAAACTGTGCTCAAAAGCTTCACTTGTTTAAGGGCTTTTATGACGGCATCGCAGTCGGAAGATTTGCTTCCGGTATGGCCCTTGCACTCTCCGCAGGCCTTGATACTTTTGCAGGCTTAAACCTTGTAAGCAAGCTTCTTGAACACAAGAAAACAGAAAAGAAAGTCGAGATTTGTAAAGAAAGACTTCTTGACGGAGATAACTTTGCGGAAGCTTTAAAAGAAGCCGCAATCTTTTCAAATGTTAATAACAGAATGGTGGATGTAGGATTTAAAACAGGTGAAATCGACAAAGTAATGACAAAGATTGCAGATGAATATGAAAAAAAAGCAGAAAGAAAAATCAACGAAATCATTTCTGTTATCGAACCTACTTTGGTTATCATTCTTTCTATCATCGTAGGACTTATCTTACTCTCTGTAATATTACCTTTGATGGGAATCATGACAACTATAGGTTAAAGGAAAATTATGTACAGTTTTGACAGAGCTTCAAGAATAAGAAACAAAATATCGGGCTTACACATTTCCATACTCTTATTTATTGCGCTCTTTGTTTTCTTTTTAAGAGTTTTGGGAAATGTTAAAGACGACAGTCTTGCCCGTCAGGAGGAAAGTTTAAAAACCGCCCTTAACAGAAGCATCGTTTCCTGTTATTGCGTGGAAGGCACCTATCCTCCAAGCTTAAAGTACATTAAAGACCACTACGGCCTTACATATGATGAAGATGTTTTCTTTGTTGACTATCAGGCAATAGGTTCAAACATCTACCCTGATGTAACGGTTTTAAGGAAAGAGGAACAATAATGGATAAAGAAAAAAAGCCCCATACAATTGATATCCTGTTTGTAATTACCCTCTTTGCGGTATTTGCTCTTTCCATAATGTCGCTTACGGGTATCGGTGCGGGAATCTATTCAAGCATAGTTGAAAAGATGACCTTAAATTACGGTTCACGAACCACCTTTTCTTACGTGGTAAATAAGATTCATCAAAGCGATGAATCCGGAAGGATTTCAATGGGTTCTTACGACGGATTTGACGCTTTGATTATTTCTGAAGATATAAACAACATTACATATTGCACCTATCTTTATGAATACGAAGGAGAGTTAAAAGAGCTCTTTACAAGGCAGGGACAGGTCTTTGACCCTAAATACGCCACCACCTTAATTAAGCTTGATTCCTTTGATATGACTAAAGTTACGGACACTCTTTATAAGTTTGAATACAAGCCCGTTGGCTTAGACAAAGAAGTTTTATTTGTGCATATTAAAAGCGGAGATACAAACTAATGCAAAAATCAAAATCCGCTCTCTTTTTAATGGAGCTAATAATCGTCATATTCTTTTTCGCCCTCACAAGCGCCGTATGCCTTCAGGTTTTCGTGAAGGCTCATTTGGTTGCCAAAGAAACAAAGGGGCTTAATTATGCCATTCTCTGGGCCGATAACGCCAGTGAATGTTTCTATGAGTTTGGTGATGACGAAGAAAAGATAAATGACACTTTAAAATCATCCTTTAACCTTAAAGACTACTCCTACATCTTAACCTTTAATAAGGATGATGCCTTTGACTACATGACCTTTACATTCTATGAAGGTTCTTTGGAAAAAGAAATCTATTCATACACCTTCAAAAAAAGTATTAGGGAGGTGGCAAAATGAGAAAAAAGAAACGTGAATTTTCTTTAAACGTGGGCGTATCCTCAATACTTTTTATTTTCGTGATCCTCTGCCTTGTATCATTTTCCACTCTGTCTCTTGCAAGCGCAATGAGCGATTATAAGCTTGAAGATAAGGTTAAAACCAATTCGGAAACCTACTTTGAAGCCTGCAACGATGCCCAAGAAGGCTTGGCAGAGCTTGATGACACCCTTTCATCCCTTTATGAAAGCGGCATTTCAAGAGTGGGATATTTTGAGCAGGTGGGAAAGAAGAAATCCTTTGCTCTTCCCTTAAGTGAATATCAGACCTTGATAGTGGAAGTAAGAATCAATTATCCTGAAAAAAGCGGTGATACTTTCTATGACATCACAAAATGGGCCGTTGAAACCACCGGCACCCTTGAATACGACGATCATCTTAATGTGCTTCATTAATTAGATTTTTAGCATTTTAAAAGGCATGAACCTTTCGGTTCATGCCTTTATTTTATTTGTGAATCACTTATTCAAGTTCTTCAGCGGGAACCTCATTTGTTTCCTCTTCGTAAACAACTTCTTCTTCGAATGTGCTTGATGCTTCTTCAGCATCTTCACTTTCGTGAGCTGCTTCTACGTTGTTCTGAGCGTTTGCCATAGCTTCAAGCATCTGCTCATATCTTTCATCGGATGAAAGCTCAACGTCTCTGTAACGCTTCATACCTGTACCTGCAGGAATAAGCTTACCTAAGATAACGTTTTCCTTAAGTCCGATAAGAGGATCAATCTTACCCTTAATAGCTGCTTCTGTAAGAACCTTTGTGGTTTCCTGGAAGGAAGCGGCTGATAAGAATGAGTTGGTTGCAAGAGCTGACTTTGTGATACCAAGGATAACTCTTGTACCTTCTGCGGGTTCTTTGCCTTCTGCAATAAGCTTTTCATTGATGTCTTCAAAATCAAGAACATCAATCATAGCACCGGGCAAGAAGTCTGCGTCACCGTTGTTTTCAATACGAATCTTCTTAAGCATCTGACGTACAATAACTTCGATGTGCTTATCGTTGATATCAACACCTTGTAAACGATAAACTCTCTGTACTTCTCTTAAGAGATAATCCTGTACCGCACGGATACCCTTGATCTTAAGAAGATCATGAGGGTTAACGGAACCTTCTGTAAGTTCATCACCGGCTTCGATGTTCTGTCCGTCGATAACCTTGATACGAGAACCGTAAGGAATTAAGTAAGCCTTTGTTTCCTTTGTTTCTTCGTTGGTGATAACAACTTCACGCTTCTTCTTTGTATCCTTAATGGTTGCCACACCGCCGAATTCAGCGATGATTGCAAGTCCCTTAGGTCTTCTTGCTTCGAACAATTCTTCTACACGGGGAAGACCCTGTGTGATATCGCCACCGGCAACACCACCGGTATGGAATGTTCTCATTGTAAGCTGTGTACCGGGTTCACCGATTGACTGAGCTGCGATAATACCAACAGCTTCGCCGACCTGTACAGCTTCACCGGTTGCCATGTTAGCACCATAACACTTAGCACAGATACCGTTGTGTGAACGGCAACCTAAAATGTTACGAACCTTGATTCTGGCCTTAGGATTCAAGTTACCTTCTTCATCGGTAACAGGTACTCCGTTAACGTCAACACCTTCTTTTAATACCTTTTCAGCACGAGCGGGTGTAATCATGTGATTCTTCTTAACGATTACTTCGCCCTTCTTGTTAAGGATATCAGCAGCGGTGTATCTGCCCTGGATACGGTCCTTAAGACCTTCAATTGTTTCTTTACCGTCCATGAATGCATATACATCCATTCCGGGGATTTCATCTTTGCCTTCGCAGCAATCTACTTCACGAATGATAAGTTCCTGTGATACGTCTACCATACGACGGGTTAAGTAACCTGAGTCGGCTGTTCTGATAGCGGTATCTGACAAACCTTTTCTTGCACCGTGTGCTGACATGAAGTATTCCAAAACGTCAAGACCTTCACGGAAGTTTGACTTAATGGGAAGTTCGATTGTACGACCGGTTGTATCTGCCATAAGTCCACGCATACCTGCAAGCTGTTTAATCTGCTGGTTTGAACCACGGGCACCGGAGTTAGCCATCATGTAGATGTTGTTGTACTTATCAAGACCGTCAAGAAGGTCTTTTGTAAGCTGAGCATCTGCTTCTGACCAGGTTTCAACTACTGCACGGTAACGCTCTTCTTCTGTAATAAGACCACGTCTGAAGTTTCTTGCAATCTTATCAACTGTTTCCTGAGCATCCTCAAGGATCTGAGGCTTTGATGCAGGCACTGTCATATCTGAAATAGATACGGTCATGGCTGCTCTTGTTGAGTACTTGTAACCTGTTGCTTTAATCAAGTCAAGGGTTTCAGCTGTTACTGAAGCTCCGTGAATGTTAATAACTTTTTCAAGGATCTGCTTTAACTGCTTTCTTCCTACATGGAAGTCAACTTCTGTAAGAAGAACGTTTTCTTTCTTGGATCTGTCTACATATCCTAAATCCTGAGGAAGGATTTCGTTGAATAAAAGACGTCCGAGTGTTGTTTCGATGAAGTCTGTTACCACTTCACCCTTAAATTCAGCGCTTCTCTTTACATAGATAGGCTGATGGAGAGTGATCTCCTGGTTTTCATATGCAAGGAAAGCTTCGTTGGTAGAGTTGAAGTATCTGCCTAAGATATCAATCATTCTACATACAACGATACGGTTTCTTTCAGGGTCAACGTTAACCTTAACAACAGAATCTGAAGAAAGGTCTTTGCCTAAAAGTTTAACTGCTTTCTTACAATCTTCGATTGAATCAAATTCCTTAACTACCTTAGCTACCATTGAAGGATCGTTTGAGAAATCTGCAAACTTCTTCATGGTTAAGTAGTAAATACCAAGTACCATATCCTGTGAAGGAACGGCAACAGGGCCACCATCCGAAGGCTTTAAGAGGTTGTTTGGTGACAAAAGTAAGAATCTACATTCTGCCTGGGCCTCTACGCTAAGAGGAAGGTGAACAGCCATCTGGTCTCCGTCGAAGTCGGCGTTGAACGCTGTACATACGAGGGGATGAAGCTTAATAGCTTTACCTTCAACAAGGATGGGCTCAAATGCCTGGATACCAAGTCTGTGAAGTGTAGGAGCACGGTTAAGCATTACGGGATGTTCTTTAATAACATCTTCAAGTACGTCCCAAACCTGAGTGTCAAGTCTTTCTACAAGTTTCTTGGCATTCTTGATGTTCTGAGAAATGCCTCTTCCTACAAGTTCCTTCATAACGAAGGGTTTAAACAATTCGATTGCCATTTCCTTAGGCAAACCGCACTGATAAATCTTTAATTCGGGACCAACTACGATAACGGAACGTCCTGAGTAGTCTACACGCTTACCAAGAAGGTTCTGACGGAAACGTCCGCCCTTACCTTTGAGCATGTCTGACAGGGACTTGAGTGCTCTGTTGCCGGGGCCTGTTACGGGACGTCCGCGGCGGCCGTTGTCAATAAGAGCATCAACGGCTTCCTGAAGCATTCTCTTTTCGTTACGTACGATGATATCAGGCGTACCAAGCTCCAAAAGTCTCTGGAGACGGTTGTTACGGTTGATGATACGTCTGTAAAGATCATTAAGGTCGGAGGTGGCAAATCTGCCGCCGTCTAACTGAACCATGGGGCGAAGATCCGGAGGGATAACGGGGATAACGTCCATTACCATCCACTCGGGCTTGTTGCCTGATTCTCTGAAAGCTTCCACAACTTCGAGACGCTTGATGATACGTGCGCGCTTCTGGCCTGTGGATTCTTTTAACTCTGCCTTTAAGGATACGGACTCTTCTTCAAGGTCGATAGCCTGAAGGAGTTCCTTGATAGCCTCGGCACCCATTCCTACACGGAACTTGTTACCGTAGGTTTCTTTTGCTTCCTGATACTCACGTTCGGAAAGGATCTGCTTGTATTCAAGGTTGCTCTCTCCGGGATTGAGCACGATATAGGATGCAAAATAAAGTACTTTCTCCAATACTCTGGGAGAAATGTCAAGGATCAGTCCCATACGTGAAGGGATGCCCTTGAAATACCAGATGTGGGAAACGGGAGCTGCAAGCTCGATACGTCCCATTCTTTCTCTACGAACACTTGCCTTGGTGATCTCAACACCGCAGCGGTCACAGATAACGCCTTTGAAGCGCATCTTTTTGTTCTTGTACTTACCGCAATGACATTCCCAGTCTTTGCTGGGTCCAAAGATCCTTTCACAGAACAGTCCGTCTTTCTCGGGCTTTAAGGTTCTGTAGTTGATGGTCTCGGGCTTGGTAACAATACCGAAATCCGGGTCGTCGCCACGTCTTGACCATTCCCTGATCTTTTCAGGGCTTGCTAAACCGATCTGAATGGCATCAAATGTCATCGGTTGATATGTATCATTCTTTATTTCCGGCATGTCCTGCACTCCTTTACTGGTTATCTGTATCGTCGAAATTAAAGTCGCCGTCGAAATCATCAGCGTCTTCGGAAGCGTCCGAGTATTCTTCTTCGGCTTCTACAAGGGTTCCGTCCTCATCAAATTCCTGAGTCTGGTAACCTGCACTTGCGAAATTCTCGCGACCGTAATTATGACGTCTTTCATCCTCGTTAAGGATGGACTTGAAATCGGTATCGCCGTAATCTACGGATTCGGTCATCTCTACCTCGGTCATGTCCTCACGAAGAACCTTGATATCAAGGCCCAGGGACTGGAGTTCCTTGAGTAATACCTTGAAGGACTCAGGAATACCGGGCTTAGGGATATTCTCTCCCTTGATGATGGCTTCATAAGTCTTGACACGGCCGACCACATCGTCGGACTTAACTGTCAGGATTTCCTGAAGAGTATAGGATGCGCCGTATGCCTCTAACGCCCAAACTTCCATCTCACCGAATCTCTGTCCGCCGAACTGTGCCTTACCACCCAGAGGCTGCTGGGTAACCAGTGAGTAAGGGCCGGTTGAACGGGCGTGGATCTTATCGTCTACTAAGTGGTGGAGCTTAAGGTAATGCATGTGTCCGATGGTAACGGGGCCGTCAAAGTACTCACCGGTACGGCCGTCACGAAGACGCACTTTACCGTCTCTGGAAATGGGCACGCCCTTCCAGAGTCCTCTGTGGTCACGGTTCTCTGAAAGATATTCCAAAACCTCAGGAAGGAGCTCTTCTTTGTGGAGGCTCTCAAATGTAGGAGCCTTCTTGTCATATTCTTCACCCTTCTTGGCTGCTTCTTCTTTTGCTTCCTTGGCATCGAAGGGAAGATTTACGTAATCGTTGGCAAGATCGAGAGTGTCCATAATGTCACGCTCGTTTGCGCCGTCGAATACAGGGGTCTCAACGTTGAAGCCAAGAGCCTTGGCTGCAAGTGAGAGGTGGATCTCAAGGACCTGTCCGATATTCATACGGGAAGGAACGCCCAGGGGGTTAAGTACGATATCAAGCGGACGGCCGTTGGGAAGATAAGGCATATCTTCTACGGGAAGGACACGTGAAACGACACCCTTGTTACCGTGACGACCTGCCATCTTGTCGCCGACGCTGATCTTACGCTTCTGAGCGATATATACACGGACGGACTTGCTTACACCGGGTGCAAGCTCATCGCCGTTTTCTCTTGTGAATACCTTCACATCTACTACGATACCGTATTCACCGTGAGGAACCTTAAGGGAAGTATCACGTACTTCACGGGACTTTTCACCAAAGATCGCACGAAGGAGTTTTTCTTCTGCGGTAAGATCGGTCTCGCCCTTAGGTGTAACCTTTCCTACCAGGATGTCTCCCGCACGGACCTCGGCACCGATACGAACGATACCTCTGTCATCAAGATCCTTCAAAGCGTCGTCGCCGACACCGGGAACGTCTCTTGTGATCTCTTCGGGTCCAAGCTTGGTGTCACGGGCTTCTGCCTCGTATTCTTCTATATGGATAGATGTATAAACGTCATCACGAACAAGACGCTCGCTGAGTAATACGGCGTCCTCGTAGTTGTAACCTTCCCAGGTCATGAAGCCGATAAGAGGGTTCTTACCGAGTGCGAGCTCACCGCCGGAGGTTGAAGGTCCGTCAGCTATAACTTCGCCCTTAACTACATGATTGCCCTTAAATACGATGGGCTTCTGGTTGTAACAGTTAGACTGGTTGCTTCGTGAGAATTTGGTGAGCTTGTATTCTTCTTTGGTGCCATCATCGTTTTTGATGATGATGGTATCGGAAGAAACGTACTCTACTGTACCGCTCTCTCTGGCAACTACGCAGACACCTGCGTCTACAGCTGCCTTAGGCTCCATACCGGTACCTACTACAGGTGCCTCTGTAACCATAAGCGGAACGGCCTGACGCTGCATGTTTGATCCCATTAGGGCACGGTTAGCATCGTCGTTGGCAAGGAAAGGAATAAGCGCTGTAGCCACGGAGAAGACCATCTTGGGAGATACGTCCATAAAGTCGAACATGGTCTTTGGATATTCCTGGGTCTCATCGCGGTAACGACCGGAAATGGTGTTCTTAACAAATGTACCGTCGGGATTGAGGGCTACGTTTGCCTGAGCTACGTGGTAGTTATCCTCTTCGTCTGCGGTCATGTATACAACTTCGTCTGTTACACGGGGGTTTTCGGGATCAGTCTTGTCTATCTTACGATAAGGCGCCTCAATAAAGCCGTATACATTGATACGGGCATAAGAAGCCAGTGAGTTGATAAGACCGATGTTGGGACCTTCAGGGGTCTCGATGGGGCACATACGTCCGTAGTGAGAGTAATGTACGTCGCGGACCTCGAAGGATGCACGCTCTCTTGAAAGACCGCCGGGTCCAAGGGCTGAAAGACGTCTCTTGTGAGTAAGCTCTGCAAGAGGGTTGTTCTGGTCCATGAACTGGGACAGCTGGGAGCTTCCGAAGAATTCCTTGACTGCTGCCTGTACGGGCTTGATATTGATAAGAGCCTGAGGAGTAACTTCCTCAGAGTCATGTGTCTGCATTCTTTCTCTTACCACACGCTCAAGTCTTGCAAGACCGATACGATACTGGTTTTGAAGAAGCTCACCTACCGCACGGATACGACGGTTGCCAAGATGGTCGATATCGTCGTCATGGCCAACGCCGTACTCAAGGTGGATATGATAGTTAACGGAAGCGATGATGTCTTCCTTGGTAATATGCTTGGGAACAAGATTGTGCACGTTCCTGCGGATAGCATCGAAAAGATCGTTCTCATCGGAACCGAACTCATCCATGATAGCCTTAAGGGTAGGATAATGAACATGCTCTGTGATGCCAAGTTCTTCGGGATCGCAGTCAATGTAATGTGTGATATCTACCATTAAGTTGCTGATAACCTTAACAACGTGTTCTTCTGTCTGAACGAACACGTAAGGAACTGCCGCATTCTGGATATTGTCGGCGATCTCAGCGGTTACCTTGTCACCCTTTGCGGCAAGGACTTCACCTGTAGAAGGATCAAGAACGTCCTCTGCAAGTACCTGGTTGCGGATACGGTTTCTGAGAGCAAGCTTCTTGTTGAACTTGTAACGTCCTACACGTGCAAGGTCATAACGCTTGGGGTCAAAGAACATACCCTCGATAAGGCTCTTTGCGTTGTCTACGGAAAGAGGCTCGCCGGGACGGATCTTCTTATATAATTCAAGCAAACCTTCCTGATAGTTGGTTGCTGTATCCTTGGTCAAAGAAGCCTCGATCTTGGGCTCTTCGCCAAAGATCTCATGGATCTCTTCGTTGGTGCCAAGGCCGAGTGCACGAAGCAATACAGTGATCGGCACTTTACGGGTTCTGTCAACGCGCACGTAAAAGACGTCGTTTGAGTCTGTTTCATACTCTAACCACGCCCCTCGGTTGGGGATGACCTGACAATAGAACAGGCGCTTGCCTATCTTGTCATGTTCTATATTGTAGTAAATGCCGGGGGAACGAACCATCTGACTGACGATTACACGCTCGGC
>JAILCK010000133.1 GCA_024680435.1 Lachnospiraceae bacterium | reverse complement strand
GATCCGTATTCCACAAGCCTTTCCATTGTGATTGGATCGTTTGGGAATCTTCTTATTGTTACAATCGGTCCGTTTATTGCAATGGGGGAAAGCACGATATTAACTCTTTCTCCGTTTGATAATCTTGCATCTTGTATGGGAGATGCTTCATTAACTGCTCTGTTACATCCTGCCACCATGGCCTGTATAACATCTCCAAGCTTTTCTTTTGATTCAAAGACTTTCTTTGACTTTTCGATAACTCCACGTTTTTCGATGAAGATATCTTTTTCTCCGTTAATCATTATTTCCGTCACTTCTTCATCATCTAAGTATTCCTGAATTACGTCGTATTTTCTAAGAGAGTTATATGCTTCATTTCTAAGAATCAATTCATCGGTAAGAGAAAGATTGTCTCTGTCTTCAAACCGCATCAGTGCATTATCGATTGCTTCATAGATTTCTTCTTCGGTCATTTCCCGCTCAAAATCCATGCCATCAACCACAAGCCTGCATATTTGTTTCTTCGCTGCCTCTATATCAATCTGCATTCTTTTCTTCCTCGTTATCAAAAGAAACTATTTTCTTTATGTAATTTGCAAATTCCGAATACGGTAGCATTTCAAACTCTGAAGGGATTTCTCTAAACTTTGGAATTGTAATATTCTCAGTTTTTGAAAGGATTTCTTCATATGCGCTTTCTTTTAGCATGTTTGTATATTGAGCAACTTTCGCGCTTGCTATTTTGTCTTCATCTGTAATGGTGTAGACTCTGTCACATCTTTTTAAAACATCCAAAAGGCCGTTAACCTGTTCCGATAAATCCAAAATCACGTACTTGTAATTTGTCTTTTCCACGATATTTGTAAGTAGCCTGTTCCATTGCTCGGGATAAATCTCTGAATATTTAACGTACGTTTTCGCAGGCGATATATAATCAAGATTTCCTATTCTTTCTTTCATGGAATCGATTCTGTCACCAAAGTTAACCGCTCCGCATTCGCTAAAATACAAAAGATCGAAGATATCTCTTTTTTCCATAACCCTGCAAAGACTCTCAAACCCGGAATATGTTTCAAAGTTTAGATATAAGGCCTTGTTTTCCTTTGAGAGAATCTGTCCCAAAGTCACTGAAAATGTAGTCTGAAAGCTTCTCTTTATAGGTGTGTAAACCCCGATAAGACATTTATCTTTTACTTCCTTTTTTCCGGCTTCTTCCTTTTCTGCATTTGCCAAAATTTCAATTGCCTGCTTAACAATCAAATCGCAGGGATTGTATTTGTATATTGCTTCTTTCTTTTTCTTGTTATCAGAAAGAACAGCCACTGCCTTTACATTTTCGTTATCTTTAATGTCAAATTCTTCGTCCTTAATGAGAAGATGTATTTTATTGCCTTTTAAAAATGTGTTTAATGCATCATCCTTTGTAAAAAGAAACACGTTGAATTCATCACTGTAATTTTCAAAAACGTACTCATACATTCTTTCTATGTATGCGCTTTTGTTTCCACATAGTCCTAAATTTCTTTTTTCCACATAAACCTCCGCTATACCGTTTTTGGCAAGCCTAAATACACAGCCAGACAATATGCCGCCAAAATCGGTAATCCTAAGTGAACTTTCATTTTTACATTGGTCGTTTTCTTTGTTTTTTTAACTATTATTTGGATTATTGAAATTGAGCCGCCGATAATAAAAATCGACAGTAAATAAATTAACGGGTCTGTAACCGAAACAGCGGTTACCGCGATTAGCTTTATATCACCCGCTCCAAGCTTTCCCATCATAAAAAATGGGTACATAAAAAATACTATCATTGCACTTACTGCAATTTTTGTTGCCACTTCTTTTGCCGTATAAATCGGTGTTTTAAAAACCAGAAGGGAAATCATTTCTGATGCTGTAAAAATTATTAAACACGCTATCAGAAGAATGTTCGGTATTTTTTCTTTTCGAACATCATTTACTGCTGCCGCTATAAGCACCGTTACGGTCCCGGCAGCTAATACATAATTCACTTATCACCACCGCCAATCTTTTTCTTGGCTGCATTTGGAATAATATATCAACTTTTTTTCTTTGTAAACATCTTTTTTTAAATTTCTTTTTTTTGTTAAATTTACCTAAAAATAAAAAACCAAAGGACCCGGCGTCTTCCGGGTCCCTTGATTTTACTGACTTTTTTGATGTCAAATCGTCTTTTATATCTTTTATATATCTTCTTATTTATTATTGTTATGCCAAAAATCCTCGATTTATATCTTTGCTTACAAAGGTTTCGTTTTTAAGACTCTTATTGTAAGTAAATCCGTTATAGATAGATTCTGTATGCTGCATAACAGGTTCGGATTTATCCAGTTCACTCACCTGCGAATAAGCTTCTTTTAGCTTTGATAAGATACTCATCACGTGATATAAAGCGCCTTTATCATAATCTAAGTATGCTTTTGTCAGTTCACTTGAGCAAAAGATGTAAAGCTTTAATAAGTTGTGGCCGATTTCTATGGATGTGTCCACCGAATTCATAAGCTCTCTTATGGTATCTCTTATTCGGTTTACTTCGGTTCTGAATCCTGAAAAATCAGCTTTTTCAATATCGCTTACCGCATCCTTTATGTATGTAATCGCAATATCATAAAGGATTACTATCATCTGAGTTTTATTGGCCTGTGTAATTCGATAAGTGAAGTTCTGAATGGTTTCCTTTGTCATATATCACCTACTGTAACAACTGAAGTACAGAAGAAGGTCTTTCATTAGCCTGAGCAAGCATGCTGGTTGAAGCCTGCACCAA
>JAILCK010000111.1 GCA_024680435.1 Lachnospiraceae bacterium | reverse complement strand
CCTTTAAAAATTCCTGCATGATTATTTACCAAGTTTAAAATCTTTATCGTTGTATCCAAAGTTTTTAAGCAAGAACTCTGAGTCTCTCCACTCCTTTTTAACCTTAACAAAAAGTTTTAAATTAACCTGCTGTTCAAGCATTTTTTCTATTTCATAACGGGCATTTGTGCCTATCTTTTTAAGCATTGCTCCGCCTTTTCCTATGATGATACCCTTATGAGATTCCTTTTCACAAACAATGGTCGCTTCGATTTGAACGACCTTTTTAGAAAAGTCCATAGTCTCTATCATAACTGCAATACCGTGAGGAATCTCTTCATTTAATGCATGAAGAGCCTTTTCTCTTATCATTTCCGCAGCAATCTGTCTAACAGGCTGATCCGTAATTGTATCTTCATCGTAGAAAGGCTCGCCAAAAGGCAAATACTTCATGATTGTCTTTACAAGTTCATCACAGTTTGTGCCTTCTGTTGCACTTACAGGCACGATTTCATCAAACTTATCAAGCTTTGATGCTTCTTCTATCACACCGATAAGTGCTTCTTTTTTTATGGCATCAACTTTGTTTATAACCAAAATCTTAGGCTGAGAAACCTTCTTTAAATCTTCGATTATATCTTTTTCGGCATTTCCGATTGGCTTATTTGCTTCAATCATAAAGAGCACAACATCCGCATCCTTTATAGATGAGTTTGCTGCATTCATCATATAATTACCAAGCTTGTTCTTTGCTTTATGAAGACCGGGAGTGTCCAAAAACACAATCTGGCCCTCATCGTTTGTATAAACCGTCATAATACGATTTCTTGTAGTCTGTGGTTTATTTGAAGTTATGGCAATCTTTTGGCCGATTATTTTATTCATTAGTGTGGACTTTCCTACGTTGGGACGTCCCACTATTGTCACAAACCCTGATTTAAAGTTTTGTTGCATTTTCTCCTGCCTTTTCTCTGGCTGTTTCTTTTGCCTGATTCATTTTTTGCTCTGCATACTGAGCGTTTTTCTTAGCATTCTTCTTGTTTGAAGCTTTAATTATACCTCTAATAATAAAGAATACAATTAAGCAAATAACAATAAATACAAAGAGACCAGGTAAAGCATTCACAAAGCCTACAAGGAAATCCTTTAATCCCTCTACTGTTCTTTCAAGACCGCCGCTAAAAGCTCTTGATAATCTTTGGCCGTAGGATTCGGGCTCCGGCTCAGTGTATTTAGTTACTTCTTCGATATTAATGTTTACGGTAGCATAGTCAACAAGATTATCATAGGTTCTTAAAGTTGATTCCTGAGCTTCAAGCTTGTAGCGAACTTCAGAAAGCCTTGATTCAATGGCAATCATGTCTTCAACGTTATCGCACTTTTCCAAAAGAGCAAGCAAACGTTCCTGCTCGATTTCGTATGTCTTTTTCTTAGACTCTGTATCAACGTAGTTTAAAGTAACATCTTCAACATTTACATACTTATTTACAACGTTGGAATTGGCTCCTACAAAGTCTACAAATGTGTCAAGATTGGCTGTGGGAATTCTTACAGTCATATCGCAGCTTCTGGAGCTTGAGTAAGTATTCTTAAGTGAATTGTTGTATGTGTTTTGAGACTGAATGTATCCGTGAAGGGCCTTAATTCTTGCTTCCACGGCAGTTACAAGGTCATCAAAATTTTCTGTTTCAACAGAAAGATTTTCTGTTTTAATAAGTTTTCTTGCGGAATCGTTAAACAAAGAATCATCTTTTTCAAAGTCAGAAGTTGATTCTTCTGTTGCCATCTCCTCATCATAGAATCCTGAATCCACTGCGGATTCTGCTTCCATTGGTGCCATTTTTGAATTAACGGAAAAGCTGGTGGTGGCAGATGATGCGCTGTTTCCGCAAGCAGTAAGCGATAAAGCAAGAAGCAACACGCCGGTTATAATCCCTGTTTTCTTTTTCATTTTTATCCTCCCCTAAAGATGCTTACGCCTTAAACAATGGTGTAATGACGTTAAACATCTTTCCTTCGCTTTTAAGCTTTTCTTCCGAACCAACACATGAGTACGCCTTGTTTTTATAGAAGGCATCAACGTATTTTGAAGAAGCGTTTATAACTTCTTTGGTGGTTGAAAGAATCTCG
>JAILCK010000109.1 GCA_024680435.1 Lachnospiraceae bacterium | reverse complement strand
TGCCTAAATATCCTTATGTTCTTGAAAACGAAAGATATCAAAACGATGGTATAGCCAAGCACTTTGATTATGAACTGCTAATTACCGGCAGTAGCACAAGTCAGGTCCTCCTTCCAAGCCACGCCTCATCTCTGTGGGGGCACAATGCAATTAGAACATCTTTTGCAGGTGGCTCGTTAAAAGAAACCGGCAATCTTGTTGATACAGCCATCAATTCAAACAATAATTTAAAAGTCGTTATCAGAGGCCTTGATTTAGGAAGAATTGTGCAAGATAAAGACACTCTTGATTACGATGACATTCCATTTTACCTTTATGACAAAAATCCTTTTAATGACTATAAATATCTATATAACAAAGATGTGATGTTAAATATAGCAGGGAGTCTTGTTAAACATATTCGTAAACAATCACCGGATAGCTTTGATGATTACGAAAATTGGAACGATACCAAAACTTTTGGAAAAGACGCGATTCTTTCAGGGTTTGAAAGAATTGATATAATCGAAAACAAGCAGATTTATACAGAGACCGATAGAGCGATAACAAACGACAATCTTTACGAAAATATTTTAAAAACAGCTTCTAATAATCCGGATATAGATTTTATAATCTTCATCCCTCCCGTTAACGTCCTCTACTGGGATGCAGCATTAAGAAGCGGAAGTTTTGAATATACTCTTGATGCACTTGATGAATCATTCAGCAGACTTCTCGAGGCAGAAAATATAGAAATATACGCCTTCGATGACTGCACTGAAATAACCTGCAATTTTGATAACTATATTGATACACTTCATTTCAGCGAAGAAGTCGGAACTTACATACTAGATTCCATATACTCAGGCAAGCACAGAATCACAAAAGAGAATAAGGATGAATATCTTAACCGTTTACATGATATTTACACTACATACGATTACGACAGTATTTTTAATTGATTTTTAGTTTTACCTTTATGCTATCCGCAACCTTTTTTGCACTTACAGCAAAAATTGGTAATAGAAGCACAAAGTATGGGAAGCAGTAGCGGGCTTTGGCTTCCCAGAGGAGTTGAACTAAAAAGCCTCCAAACATTGCTATGGGGATTACATAGTTTTCTATGGGTTCTTCCTTTTTTACAAAGAAAAGAATGTAGAGCGCCATGCATAAGTAAAATAGGATTTGGTAAGCTTTCATGTATGTATCAAATATGGCGCCAAGTTTTCCAAAGAAAATTGACATAGTCACTTCATTTTGAAGTCCATACAAGTTATCGTTTGATACAATTGCTTGAAACATAGGCGACTGCCACTGAGAGTTAATTTTGTTAAAGTAAAAATTTGCAGCAAATTTATGGTGCTTTATTAGGTTTGGAATGTGAATGGTTTTAATCTCTTCAAAAGCCTGCTGTCTTGTAAATTCTTCATCACAGTCATTTGCATACAAGATATCAAGCTCATAGTAGTTATACCAGCCGTAATAATCTCCGTTTACGTTAAAGCCCATATCGATTGTGGCTGCGGTAGGTACGCTTGCATTTTCTGCAGGCTTCTCAGGTAAATAAAAAAGCTTTGGATAAAATAAAGACGCCACCAGCGAAATAATTATCAAAGCACTTATAATTATTTCTTTGACTTCAAACTTTCGAATCAGCCTAAGCACTGTTACAACAAGCATTGCTATCGGCACCACAATAAGCATTTTGCGCATTGGAATCATCAAAAGTATTGATACAGCAAGGCCGATATAGTATCCGACTTTCCCAGTATTTACTGCTTTTAAAAACATGTATATCGACACAACGCTAAGCCCGATTCCGAGCATATCTCCGTACACGTAAAGTGTATATCCGATAATCGGAAGACAGGTTAATGAAAAGAACAAAAAGAAAACTCTTGCTCTTTTGTCTTCATCTGAAAGAATTCCCGTAATCTTGCTTCCAAAGAAAACAATTAAAGGAACCATCAATGCATTTAAATATCTTACTGAAGCAAAGTTCCCATCCCCAAAGATTTTAAAAAGCAACCTTTCTAACGCTACAAAGCCTAGTAAATGTGGATAGTTTGACAGGTAATTTCCCTTTTCAAAGGCATGAAAATTTCCTGCGTTTATTTCTGAAGCCGCTTTTACGCAAAACTCCTGATCAGCCGCAGGAACTGTGTGAACCGTATTAATGTAGATTATGGAAATAATTAAAGAAATAAAACTTACAATAACAGTTAACCTATCA
Organism: Lachnospiraceae bacterium; assembly: GCA_024680435.1. GTDB lineage: Bacteria > Bacillota > Clostridia > Lachnospirales > Lachnospiraceae > UBA1258. The sequence goes on along the minus strand of JAILCK010000109.1, from coordinate 1,624 downwards.
ACATTTATGTCTTTATGATTCTTAAGAAGCTTGTTAAAAAGAAACAAAAATACGATGCCACACACAAGCATCACAATAGAAATCAGAAAATTTGCCTGTGTCACATGGGCAAACTCTTGCTTACCGCCGTTTTCAAACACCTCATGAGTGGCTGTCACAAAAAGTGAGCTTATGAATAAAAAGCCCACTGTTAAGCCAAACAATATTCTGAATATCTTAAGTAACCCTTGGCTTAATTTACTCATTTTCCTGCCACCTTTAAAACTATTACTTATTGCCTTCTCTTCTAAGTTTTCTACCTTCCTTGATTCCTGAAAGCATCAACTTAAAAGCATCACTTGGTGCAATGTCTTTGCACATAACGTCCTTCTTTGTATAAACAAATCTAAATGCCACAGCCTCTGCCATTGCTCCATAAAGAAACGCGTAAAGCACGCCCCTGTCCTTAAAGAACTTTTCATTGTATCCCGAAAACCAAGTGGATTCAGAATTAGGTCTCTCTTCTTCTTTACCAATCTTGGTTTCCGTTTTATACATTCTAAGGCCATTAGACAATAAATCTTTTATAAACAAACTGTCTTCGCCGCAAGAGTACTTCGCACCGCCTCCAAACAATAAAGAGAATTTAACTCCCGATTCTAATAGCTTATCTCTTTTAACCGCAATGCTGTATGCAGGGTATCTTCCGGCATTTGTGATGCTCACGCGACCAAAGCCTTTGTTCCAATAGGTTCGCCTGTATTCATTCACCTCGACGTTAAAGAAAATGCCGTCAGCTTCCGGATGCCCTAAAAACTCTTTTAAAACTTTTTCTTCATAGTCTGAATCATACACTATGTCATCATCAGAAAATAAAAGGATGTCTCCCACGGCATTTTCGATGGCGTGATTTCTGCTAAGGCCAACGCCCTTTTCGTTAAAAGAAAACACTCTGACTTTCCTGTTTTTAACGCTTAGTTCCTCTGCGCCGTTTCTTCCCGATTGGTTAATAAGCACTGCATCGGAGGTAATATTCATTTTTTTGATTAATGATCCGGCATCCGCATTAACTGCCGAAATCAGCACCTCAAGCTTCATGTTTTTCTCTCTTTAAAAACAATCCTTTAACAAATGAAAAAATCTTAATCCTTACAAAATCTACCAAAGTACCTGCCGCGTAAACTGTAAGAACAGCACCAAGCACTAAGAGCACAAATAATACAGGATTTAAGCCCATGGCCCTGTTTAATCCAAACCACTTAGGCCATGCATATCTGAAAGCTAAGTTTTCATGTATCAAATACACGCCTAAGGCCATAGGTGATAAAGCTGTCACAATTTTTGCCAAGCCCTCTTTCATAGGGTTCTTTCTTAAGAAGGCTGCAAATATTCCGATTGCAGACATAAGCACAAAAATATGATTGTACTCCGTGCTTACTCCTTCAAGTTCTTCCAAATGGCCGAAGCGAACGCTTACAAAATCGATAGCTGTGTTTTCTAAGAGTATTAAAAATGCTCCGATTAAGTAAATGCATATTCCTTTTGTAAAGTTGTTAACGTACTTAAAGCCGTAAAGCTTATAGTAAGCCCCGATTAAAAATACTATTAAAAACCAAAATACGTTATAACCAAATTCGTCTTCCGT
>JAILCK010000046.1 GCA_024680435.1 Lachnospiraceae bacterium | reverse complement strand
AATTTTAACCAATCAAATGATGATTACAGAATAAGAGTGGTAACGCTTGAATACAGTGATGAGATTGAAGATTGGGATGCCTATAAGCTTAAATGGCTTAGAAAAGGGCTTTTTAATAAATCCTTTGATCTTGTTGCTTTTGACGACAAAGAGGCCTTATCTAAGTTTTCAATAAGATGGTTCATTTCTCCTCTTGATAAGTTTATTAAGAAAGATGCTGAGGTAGATTTAAGCGACTGTTTTGAAAATGTTTTATCTGTCGGAATGTATAAAGACAAGCTATACGGAGTTATGACTGAATATGGCATTAATACCTTAGTAATGAGGGAGAAAGAAGCCGATAAGATAGGCTTAGGAAGCAAGCAAGACATGAAGAATTATATAAGCAGTATTCCAAATGGCGCTAAAACCATTTATGGATTCTCGCGCATTGGTTTCTTAAACTTCATGCTTGAATTAAACAGTGATGAGTTTATAAACGGGAAAAAATATAACTTTGATAATCAGGCATTTATAGATCTTCTAAAGGAAGCAAAGGATTATTCTGCAGAAGATTCTTATGTTTCCAACCGGCCTGATGAAGAGAAAGAAGCTTTTGATAGTGGACAGGCAACTATAGCTGATTGCTATATGAGAACAGTGAGTGACTATTTATATTTCTCTGACTTTGTTTTCTCTGAGCCAATAAAATGCATAGGAATTCCTGCAACGTCAGGAGGTATTAACGAATTATATGAAGGCCCCATCGTTTCAATCTCTAAAAAGAGCGCTAAAAAGGATGGTTCGTGGCAATTTGTTAAATGCTTTTTGACGGGTAAGTTTGATACTCAGTGGGATACCCCCATCAATAAAGACTCTTATTATAAGCATGCCAGTGAAGTGGAAGGGGGAGAAATCTGGGATTCAAATGCCGAAGTGCATAAGATAAATCCGCCCACACAAGAATCAATCGATGCTTTTTATGATTTGATTTTATCGGCTAAACCTAAAGAAGAAAACGCTATTAAGAAGGAAGTCTTAGACATAATAGATGAGGAAGCTTTAGAATTCTTTAAAAAGAAAAAGACTGCCGAAGAAGCGGCAAAGGCTATTCAAGAAAAAGTAAAATAAAAGGATGCGGGATCACTTCCCGCATCCTTTTTTAAATTATCCCAAGATTAGGCATTAAACAATCTTCTTACCAATCCGTCGGCTGTCTGATTTTGATTCTTTACAAGCATATTCTGGAAATCAGAAATGTTTTGCTGTGTTTTATATCTACCGATGGATTTTTCCATTTCAGCATCGCGAATCTTTGCATATGCTGCGGTTGTATTTTCTACCGTTGCATTATTTGCAGCAATGATGTGTTCCATGCCGTTTTCTTTGGCCCCGAACTTACTCCTTAATGCTGAGTTATCGGTTGAAGCTTTTGAAATGGCATCTGCGCTTAATGAATCAAAGTTTGTGTCAACGTCGCCGAGCATCTTAGTTTCATTGTATACCGCACCATTTTTAACCTGATCCATAGTAGCCTTCAAAGCATTGTTTGCAGTTTGAAGTGTGTAGACATCGGAAGCGGACATTGTACCGTTCATTGCTCTTATGGAGTTTTGATACATATCATTGGACACTTCGGATATTTCTGCCAAAGCGCCTTCCGCAACCTTATATGAGTCGACTTCGCTTGAGTAGTTCTCGGTTTGCTTGTTCATGGACTTAATCTGTTCCATCATCTTTTCAGAGATGGCAAGCCCTGCAGCATCGTCTTTTGCTGAATTGATTTTCTTGCCGGAAGCAACTTCTTCACCGGCTTTATGTATATTCTTTTGTGTGTATTTTGCCTGGTTAGCATAAAAGTCAGATCCGCTGTTAATACGAGTTACCATAGGATACCTCCTTTGAAAAAAACACAAACGGGAAGGTACTATTACCTCCCCGATGTCTGATTATTATACCACTTATTGACACGCCCGTCAAATCGGCCTTTTTTGACAAATCAGCCCCAAGAAACTATACTGTATATGTATGTGGTCTTATAAACTAGGAGGTTTATATGTTTGATACTGTTATAATCGGAGCAGGCCCTGCAGGAATGAGCGCAGCGGTTTATGCAAAAAGGGCGGGGTTAAATGCACTTTTACTTGATGAAAGTCCGGTTTACGGAGGCCAGGTTTTATCCACATATGAAGTAGATAATTACTTAGGCATCCCGGGTGTTTCGGGTATGGAATTATCCGAAATGTTTACAAAGCACGTAAACAGTACCGAAATTGAGAAGAAATCAGGTTTCGTGAGTGAAATCAAGAAAGAAAAGGATTTCTTTAAATTAGTTTTAAAAGATCAGGAAATTGAAACAAAAACCGTAATATTGGCAACAGGTGCGGTACATGCTCACCTTGGTGCCAAGGGCGAAGACGAACTTGGCGGCATGGGCGTTTCTTATTGCGCCACATGCGACGGAGCTTTCTTTAAAAAGCAGGACGTTTGCGTTATCGGTGGTTCCGATGTTGCGGTTGAGGATGCCATCTATTTGGCAAGAACCTCTGCACATGTGTACTTAATTCACAGAAGAGACACTTTAAGAGCGGCACATTCCCTTGTTGAAGACTTAAAGAAGTGTGAAAACGTAACTTTTGTCTGGAACAGCGAAGTGGTTTCTTTTAACGGAGACGGCGAACTTGAGAACGTTACTATCAAGAACAAAGTTACCGGAGAAGAAAGTGTTTTGAACGTGGCAGGTGCATTCGTGGCAGTTGGTATCAAGCCCGGAACCGACCTTGTTAAGAACTTGGTTGAACTTGATGAAGGCGGATATGTTGTTGCGGGAGAAGACGGAAGAACTTCTCTTAAGGGCTTGTATGTTGCAGGGGACATCAGAAAGAAACCCATGCGACAAATCATTACGGCTGTGGCTGACGGCGCAAATGCGGCATCGTCTGTAGCAGCAGATATTAGATAAGGATGCGAGAATGAAGAAAAAAGGGTTATTACTGGCAGGTTTTGCTGTCGGGGCGCTGTATGCTTTTTCACCGATTCAGGCGTATGCGGGCGTGCCGGAAGCTGAAATAACAACCTGCGTCGAGGTAGTGGACAACCGCGAATACGCAGACCTTGTAATCGCAGTTGTGGATAACAGTTACGTTAATATAAGAAAGGGTCCGGGAACGGACACGGAAGTGCTTGGTAAGCTTTACAACCATTCGGTTGGTCACTTCTTGGAAGAAACAGACGGATGGGTGAAGATTAAGAGCGGTACCGTTGAAGGATATGTAAGCAGCGAATGGGTAATAAGAGGTCTTGATGCTTTAAAGATAGCAAAAGAAGTTGAAGTTACCTACGCAACCATCAATACGGGTACACTTAATGTTAGAAGCAAGCCAACGACTGAGTCTTCCATACTTGGAACCTTCTCAAAGGGCGATGAACTTGTAGTTATCACTACCGAGGATGGATTTGCCAAAGTTACCTATAACAATAAAGAAGGTTACATTTCACTTGAATATGTAGACATTCATACAGAGTTTGTGGAAGCAGAATCCATAGAAGAAGAAAGAGCAAGACTTGCGGCTGAAGAAAAAGCGAGAAAAGAAGCCGAAAGAAAAGCTCAGGCAGCAATTGCCGCTCAGCAGGCAGCACAGCAGGCCCAGGCAAATGCCCAGGCACAGGCTCCCGCTTATACTCCTTCCGGTGATTCGGCAAGCTTAGGTCAGCAGGTAGTTGATTACGCTGTACAGTTTGTGGGTAATCCTTATGTATACGGCGGCACATCACTTACAAACGGATGTGACTGTTCCGGATTTGTTCAATCGGTTTACAAATATTTTGATGTAGCACTTCCAAGAACAGGACAAAGATATTCCGGTTACGCCATCGGATCCTTGGCAGAGGCTCAGCCCGGTGACATTCTTTGCTACTCAGGTCATGTGGCAATCTACATGGGCAATGGTCAAATTGTTCACGCAGCCACTCCTTCACAGGGTATCGTAATCGGTGATGCATGTTACACCACCATAATCGGTATCAGAAGAATATTCTAAACTGAATACTAAACTTAAACATCCATGTGTTATCCACATGGATGTTTTTTTGTATAGCGACGAGCCAAAGGTAAATCATGCTTGCATGGATTTAACCTTGGCGACCGCATACAATCTCGAATCGTGCCTTTGGCACATTCGAGATTTGAGTTTTAAAACGCTTATCTAAAGAAGTGCGATTTTTTTAAGTTTTCAGATATTTTAGTGAGGGCTTCAAAGCCTTACGGGTAGGGACTTTCAGAGAAACTGGTACCATAATCCCACGAAAATTTGTTACCGAATCGGTCAATAATTTTTGACACTGATTCCGACCTTTTTAACCTCTTTGTATAAATTTCACAAAAGTGACCTCATTTGGGGGTGAAATTGAAAGTGACAGAAGTGTAGACCTAAAAAGTTATCCACAATTTTTTGGACGCTTTTTGGGCAAAAAACGACTTTTCAACCGAGTTATCCACAATGTCCACTAAAAAATGTGTGTAAAAGTGACACGAAAACCACAAAAATTTTAAACAAATGTTTGTGTGTATTATGACGAAAATCGGCAAAAAATCCCTTTTTTTTATCTTTCCCTTGACTTTTCCTTCGTAAAATGCTGAGGGCAATATTGTTTTAATAAAGTTTATAAAAGTATTATTTTTAAAAATAGCTAAATAATTGGATAATTATCTGACGATATGCTATAATTGTCTTACGCGATAGAGCAATACAATACCACTTAAGAAAGGGTGATGTGTATGAAATTTACTATACTTGGAAAGAACATTAATGTAACAGAGGGTCTTAGATCGGCTGTTGAAGACAAGATAGGAAAGCTTGAGAAATACTTCAGTCCCGATACCGAAGTGCACGTTACACTAAGCGTCGAGAAAGAAAGACAAAAGATCGAAGTTACAATTCCCGTTAAAGGAAATATTATCCGTTCCGAACAAGTTTCAAATGATATGTATGTATCCATTGACCTTGTAGAAGAAATAATCGAAAGACAGTTAAAGAAGTACAAGACACGAATCACAGACAGAGCACAGAACGCCGGCTCCTTCAAACGTGAATTTGTGGAAAACGATTATGTTGATGAAGAAGAAATAAAGATTGTCAGAAACAAGCGCTTCGACATCAAGCCCATGTATCCTGAAGATGCATGTGTACAGATGGAACTTTTGGGACACTCCTTCTTCGTATTTGTAAATGCAGAAACCGACCAGGTTTGCGTAGTTTACAAACGTAAAGGTGGCACCTACGGCCTCATCGAAGCCGACTACTAAACTCTTCTGAACTTAGGGACTCAAGATTATCTTGAGTCCTTTTTTTATGCAAAGAATCACTTGGCTTAATTAGGGTGGCCGAAAAATATATATTGATTTGAGACTTTATGGAGCCCAGGCACTTAACGAGCCGGACTGTCGGGAACGGCGAGTTTAGTGAGCAGGCTTCTTTATAGCCTGCGGCCGTTGGTGCGGAGTCCTAAGCGAGAGCGGGTCTCAAATCAATATATATTTTTCGGCCACCCCATTACTTTAAGATTTCTTTAGAAAATCTATAGATTTAGTTGCATTTGAATTTTAGATTTGGGAGATATGCTAACAATCGAAAAGTTAAGAGCAAATCTACTGTGAGGGACAGATATGGATGCAAGTATAATAATGGAGTATTTCGCGAAGTACGGAATGATTGCGGTTTTTGTTATGGTACTTCTGGAATACATGAATCTGCCGGGATTTCCGGCGGGAATCATCATGCCCCTTTCCGGCATGATGGCCGCAAGCGGTCATAACAGTTTCTTTGTGACTATGGTTGTGACAACAGCTGCGGGAGTGTTAGGAAGCGAAATTTTATATCTACTCGGTCGTTTTGGCGGCCCGCCACTTGAAAGGTTTGTTGAAAAACACTTTCCCAAGGCCCTTCCATCAATTGAAAAGTGTAATGACTGGATAAGAAGGAGAGGGTACACGGGAGTGTTTGTGGCAAAACTTATTCCTGCGGTAAGGACTTTAGTGTCAATACCTGCAGGGATGGCGAAAATGGAACCGATAAAGTATACCCTTTGGTCTGCAGCCGGCGTTGTGATTTGGAACGCTGCATTTGTGGGAGCCGGGTACTTTCTTGGCGAAGGAGCATTAAAACTACTGGGGTGAGATATGAAAATTGCGTTAATGACTAACAACTATAAGCCTGTTGTGGGAGGAGTCCCCATTTCTATCGAAAGGCTTGCCAAGGGCCTTAGAGCTCTTGGCCATGAAGTTACTGTTTTCGCACCTACTTATGAGGGGGTGGGTGAAGAAAAAGGAGTGTTTAGATATAAAACATTAATTAAGGAATTTAAGGGAGGAGTGGTGCTTCCAAATTCTTTGGACCCTGCAATCGAAAAGGAGTTTAAAGAAGGAGGATATGATGTTATCCATGTTCACCACCCGGTTTTGATAGGAAACACGGCAGTGCATCTTTCAAAAAAATATAACATTCCCCTTACCTTTACATACCACACAAGGTATGAACAATATTTAAGCTATGCAAACACCATAAAGCGCTTGGATACGCTGTCTTTGCATGATGGACCGATTGGGTCAATGTCTAGAAATATAAGAGGTTTTATTAATGACAGGGCAGTGCCTATGTATATTCGTTCCTTTTCTAAAAGGTGTGATTTTGTATTTGCACCAACTCCCGGCATGAAGGATTATTTAAATAAAGATTGTAAGGTGGAAGAAGGAAAATTACGTGTTCTTCCTACAGGGCTTGAAGAAACCGAATACTCTCCCGAGAGAGAAAAGATAAAAGCCATCAGAAAAAGCTATATTAAAAACGGCGAGTTTCTTTTTGCATCCGTAAGCAGAATATCCCAGGAAAAAAACATAGACTTTTTAATAGATGCTGTCGAATGTTTAAAGAAAAAGACTTCTATCCCGTTTAAGCTGTTAATGATCGGGGAAGGCCCCGAAAGAAAAAGATTTGAGAGCGAAGCAAGAAAAAGAGGCTTGGATGAAATAGTTTTCCTTGGAAATGTGGATAATGAGGAAATTAAAAACTACTTGGCCGCATCGGACGCCTTTCTTTTTGCATCAAAGTCTGAGACCCAGGGCATAGTGATACTTGAAGCATTGGCTGTTTCGGTGCCGGTAATAGCGGTTAAAGCGACAGGCGTTGAAGACGTGGTAAAAGATGGAGAAAACGGAATACTTACATCCGAAAATGTTGAAGAGTTTTCTTTAAGGCTGTATGCTTTTATGAGAGGCGACATTAATATTGATATCATGGAAGAAAAAGCATTAAAGACGGCAATGGAATATAAAGAAGAAAAAGTCGCTTTTGCCGCACTTAATGCCTACAAAGCAGCCATTAACACAAGACGGTACATGACGGGGAGAAAAGAACATGGAGAAAAAGTATTGCATATTGCTGGTTGAGGATGACGTTGAAATTAGAAACGGTATTGAGATTTATCTAAAAAACCAAGGATATGACGTTATAAAAGCAGGTAACGGTGAGGAAGGCCTAAAGGCTTTGGAAGGCGCCACCGTGCACCTTGCAATTTTGGACATTATGATGCCTGTAATGGACGGTATCACAATGCTTATGAAGTTAAGAGAAAAGAAATATGAATTTCCGGTGCTGATGCTTACTGCAAAATCGGAAGAAGTGGATAAAATAATGGGCCTTAACATGGGGGCCGACGATTACATCACAAAGCCCTTTACACCCTTAGAATTACTTGCAAGAGTTAACTCTCATTTAAGGCGTTATTCAAGGTATTTGGACGCGTTGACCAAATCGGACAACGAGACAAATGAGCGCATTATTACCGTAGGAGGCCTTGAATTAAACGAAGATACGGTGCAGGTAAGCGTGGACGGAAAAGATGTAAAGCTTACACCTATAGAATTTAAGATTCTACAGTTATTAATGAAGACTCCCGGCAAAGTTTTTTCTGCCGATGAAATCTATGAATCGGTATGGAATGAGCGGGCCATCAACACAGACACCATTATGGTGCATGTAAGAAATATAAGAGAAAAGATAGAAGCCGATCCAAAGAAGCCTATGTATTTAAAGGTTGTCTGGGGAGTGGGCTATAAGATTGAGAGGAGATAGAGACTGTGAAAAAGTTTGTAAGTACGGATATTTTCAAGTGGCTTATAGCCTATGTGATAATGACGTTTCTTTTGGTGGTGCTTGCAATATTTGAACGCTTAGGCGGTATAGGCCTTGGATTTGGAGACTTGGCGTGGCTCATTATTCCAATGGCACTTCCTTTAATAATCAAAGAAACCGAAAACTTAAAGGATCACAGATTTTTTAAAGCGGCAAATCCTGAGATTGTTGCAGTAGCTTTTCTTTTTGGCGCAGCAAATAACAGATCCTTTTGGCTGTTTGCAAGATTTGTGGACGGATCCCTTGAAGATGTATACGGATTTGCCATTATCGGATGTTTGTTTTCAACCTTTTGTTTATTCTATACAGGCACCGTAATTGTGCAGGCCATAAGATACGAAAAGGCAGAATTTTTTAAAAAGAGCTGGCTTTATAAGCTGTTTCTTTTCTTAGACAAGGTAAGAGAAGACTTCGTTAATTCCTTCATCCACACAAACATTTCGGAAATGTCCAAAAAACAGATTGCGAAATTTGTTATTTGGCACGGAGTGATTGTTGCTATTTTCTGTGTCTGGTGGTTTGCGGGCCTTATCCTTTTAGTGCCTTATTGTTTCTTAATGTATAGGCTCTTAATAAGGTCTTTTACAGATATGAAGAAACAGTACTGTACTTTAGAAGAAACCACAAAGGCTATGGCGGAAGGAGATTTGGATGTCCCGTTGCCTCAAGATAAGGGGCTTTACGAAAGCGTTTATGATAACCTT
>JAILCK010000023.1 GCA_024680435.1 Lachnospiraceae bacterium | reverse complement strand
AAGCGCGCAGTTGTAACAGCCGGAATGCCTTACGGCAACAAGGAACTTCATTTCGGTCATATAGGAGGTGTGTTTGTACACGCTGACACCTTTGCCAGATTTTTAAGAGACAGAATCGGCGAAGAAAACGTTATCTTTGTGTCGGGTACAGACTGCTACGGCTCTCCCATTTTGGAAGGCTACAGAAAGGCTAAAGAGGCAGGCACATTCGACGGCACCATCGAAGATTATGTTAAAAGAAACCACGTTTCACAAAAAGAAACTTTGGATAAATATGAAGTAAGCTTAAATCTCTTCGGAGCTTCCGCTTTGGGAAGAGCGGGCGAGATTCACAAAGAAGTGTCTAAAGAAGTATTTGAAAAGCTTTACGAAGCAGGCACTCTTGAAAAGTTAAGCACACCTCAGTTCTACGATCCTAAGTTTAAGTGCTTACTTAACGGCCGTCAGGTAATAGGTAAGTGCCCCATTCAGGGTTGCCAGTCAGAAAAAGCTTACGCTGACGAATGCGATTTGGGACATCAGTACATGCCCACAGAGCTTATCGACCCTCACAGCACTTTATCAGGCTTAACTCCCGAGCTTGTGGACGTTACAAACTGGTATTACAAGCTTGAAGATTGCATCGACATGATGCAAAAGTATGTGGATGATTTAAGAAACAACTCAAACGCGCGTAAGTACATGCTTACAACAATTGAAGAGTTCTTAAAGCCCCCTTACATTTATGTTCAGAAGAAATTTGTGGAAGACTTGGATGCTTTAAGAGCTAAGTTTCCCGGTCACGAAGTTATAGACGATAACAAAAATTCATATACATTTGTATTTAAAAACCTTGATGACAGAGACGCCGCAAGAAAGGTGCTTGAAGGACTTTCAATTAACTACCGTACAGGTAAAACCTTGGTTCCTTTCAGACTTTCAGGTAACATCGAGTGGGGCGTTCCTTTCCCCGAAAAAGAAGGCTTAAAGGATTTAACCTTCTGGGTATGGCCAGAATCCTTATGGGCACCTATTTCATTTACAAAGACTTACCTTGAGAGCAAGGGCTTTGACGATAAGGAATGGCTTAAATACTGGAACTCAGACGACGCTACTGTTTATCAGTTTATAGGACAGGATAACATTTCTTTCTACGGAATCGCTCAGCAGGCAATGTGGGAATCAATGGGACTAAAGAAAACATTCCTTGTGCCCAACAACCACATCTTATTTATGAATAAGAAGGCTTCTTCATCAGGCTCCATTAAGCCTCCTATGGCAAAGGACCTTTTGGAATTCTACACTGCAGAACAGATGAGAATGCACTTCTTAAGCCTTGGCCTTGCAAACAAATCCGTAAGCTTCGATCCTCAGGTTTACCTTCCCAAGGAAGAGCAAAACGGTATGGACCCCGTGCTTAAAGACGGTAACTTACTTACAAACGTATTTAATAAAATAATTCGTACATGCTTTTACACCATTCAAAAGGACTTTGACGGAAAGCTTCCTGTTAAGCCCGTAAGCGAAAGCGTTTTGGAAGAAGCCAAGGAATCAATCCTTACTTACGAACAAAACATGTACGACCATCAGTTCCACAAGATTACTTACGTACTCGATTCTTTAATCCGTAACATAAACAAGCGCCTTGTAAACAACATGAGAACAGCAGACGCTGAAGGAAACCTTGATTTAAAGGCTCAGGTTTTGACAGATGCTTTCTACGGAATCAGAGTTGCAACCACTCTCTTACATCCCATTGCTCCTTCGGGATGTGAAAAGGTTAGAGAATACTTAAACGTAAGCGAAAAGATTTACGATTGGAATTACATTTTCTCTACTCTCACTGATTTATTTGAGGATAAAGAAAATCATGAGTTTAAGTTCTTAGAGCCAAGAGTTGACTTCTTTAAAATGCATGAAACACAGCTTGCTGCTAAAGAGCAATAATAACTATTATCCCCGATGTTACGTAACACCGGGGATTTTTTATTTTGTTTGCTAAACCAACTCTTGATTTTTTTCATAATCCTTTATATGCTTATCTTGTATAAGTGTATTTTTTTGGGATATCATATTTTGGAGGTTACATGAAAAAAATAGGAACAAAGATATTTGTCTTGGTAGGCGCATTGTTTTTAGCCTTTGTGTTAAACATAGGTGCCACCTTCTACACCACAAGCAGCGTAAAGCAAACCGGAAATTTATTAAGCAATGCCTTTATTCCTGCTGAATATGCTGCGGCTCAGATCGGTAAAAATATTGAAATCTGTCAAAAGAACGCAAACCTTGCCGTTCTTATTCAGGATCCTCCTCCGGGAGTTATCGACGGAATCATCGCAGGATACAATAATTCCATGAGTACCGTTACAAATTACAGAACAGAGCTTAGAAAAAGCGTTCTTATGATCAACGACTCAAAGCTTACAACCGCATTCGAAGCCTATGACGGATTTCTTGGAAAAGCGGCAACCATGATGGACCAATGCCTTTCTTTATACCAAAACGGTAACAAAGAAGCCGCAAACAAAATGCTTGGTGAATCTTTCATGGCTCTTGTGACGGAAGTGGGCGAACCTTCAAGTGAAGCTTTCTTTGACGCTTTAAGCAAAGCAAACGCATCTGCCAGCGCAAAGTACAACACCACCATCACTTTAAGCATTATTTTTAGCATAGCAATGACAGTTATTTTCCTTGCTACCTTGGCTGTGGGAATAATCTTTATCACAAAGACCGTAAGTAAGCCCGCAAAAAGAGCAAGCGACCAGCTTGAAACAATCATTAAGGACATTGAAAACAACGAAGGTGACTTAACCTTAAGACTTGACGTTACCACTAAAGATGAAATCGGTGTTCTTTCAAAGGGTATAAATGAATTCATTTCAAACTTACAATCAATCATGCACACAATCGGAGAAGAATCATCAAAGCTTCTTTCTTCAGTTGAAACCATGAGTAAAAACGTTTCCGCATCAGACGATGACGTTTCCGGGCTTTCCGCCGTTATGGAAGAGCTCTCCGCCAGCATGCAGGAAGCCGCAAGCATGACTCTTCAGGTTAGCGACGGCATAGGCGAAGTTAACGCTTCCGTATCAGACATGAGCGATAAAACGGCACAGGGCTCTAACCTTGTGCTTGATATTAAAAACAGGGCTAACGTAGTTAAGACAGATGCCAATGCAAGAAAAGAAAAAGTATTAAAGCTTGTGGATGAAAGAAAGGCTGAACTTGACGCAGCTATAGAAGAAAGTAAGCGAGTTAACGAAATAAGCGGTCTTACGGATGACATTTTGGAAATTGCATCTCAGACAAACTTACTTGCCTTAAATGCCTCAATCGAAGCTGCCCGTGCGGGAGACGCAGGCCGAGGCTTTGCTGTAGTTGCTGAAGAAATCAGTAAGCTTGCCGGAAACAGCCAGGCAACCGCAAACATGATTCAGGATATAAGCGATAAGGTAATAAGTGCTGTTGAAAGCCTTATGAAGAGCGCAAACGACTTAACGGAATTTATGTCTAAGGATGTTGTTGAAGACTACAAAAACTTTGAAGGCGTTGCGGATAAATATCATTCAGACGCCGAAGACATGGACAGAATCTTTGAAGCATACAAAGAAAGCATGAGCGCCCTTGATAAGTCCGTATCAGAAATCACCTCTTCCATTAAGAGCATCTCAAGCGCTACGGAAGAAAGTTCAAAGGCCATCACTTCCGCTGCAGAAAATACAACAGACCTTGTATCTTCCATCACAAACATTAAAACCGAAGCTGATGAAAACCTTGCAATATCAGGATTACTTCAGGACGAGGTTAAGAAGTTTAAGAATATCTAAGGTGTATTAGAAAAGCCCGAAGGCGATGCCTTCGGGCTTTTATTTTAATCAAGTTCTTTCTTTCCTGTATAGAGTTCGTAGTATCTTCCCTTTTGATTAAGCAAATCTTCGTGGTCACCACGTTCTATGATTTCACCATGTTCAAGCACTATGATGGCATTTGCATTTCGAACCGTTGAAAGCCTGTGGGCTATAACGATTGTGGTACGCTCCTTCATAAGCCTGTCCATACCGTGCTCGATGTGTCGCTCCGTTCTTGTGTCGACTGATGATGTAGCTTCATCAAGGATAAGAATGGGAGCCTTTGAAATCGCAGCTCTTGCTATATTAAGTAGCTGTCTCTGACCCTGACTTAAGTTAGCGCCGTCTCCTTCAAGCACTGTATCATATCCGTCTTCAAGACGCATGATAAAGGAATGAGCGCTTGCAAGCTTGGCTGCTTCAACCACTTCTTCATCCGTAGCATCAAGGCGTCCGTATCTGATATTTTCTCTTACAGTGCCTTCAAAAAGGTGAGTATCCTGAAGCACCATTGCGATGTTTTTACGTAAGAAGTCTCTCTTATAATCCTTTATGTCTACGCCGTCAATCGTAATCTTACCTGAATCAATGTCATAAAATCTTGTTAAAAGATTTGTAACCGTAGTCTTTCCTGCACCTGTTGAACCTACAAGTGCTATTTTTTGACCGGGCTTTGCGTAGAAAGAAACATGCTTTAAGATTTCCTGTCCTTCTACATAGCTAAAGGTTACATCATCTAAGATTACATGACCTTCAATAGCTACATCAGATATAGCTTCCGGTGCATCTTCTTTTTCAGGCTCTGTATCCATTACCTGGAACACTCTTTCTGCACCGGCAAGGGCTGAAAAGATTTCAGTAACCTGCATTGATATTTCATTTATGGGGCGGGCAAAGTGCCTTGAATAGTTAACAAAAATCGTTAAGCCACCTATATCAAAGCCTCTGAGTACACACAAAAGGCCGCCCACCATAGCGGTCATGGCATAAGAAACCTGACTTAAACTGTTCATTACAGGTCCCATGATGCCTCCAAAGAACTGGGCGAACAACTGCTTATCGCGAAGATCCTTGTTTAAGTAATCAAATTCATCGATGGCAGCTTTCTCATGGTTAAATACTTTAACAACCTTTTGACCCGAAACGGTTTCTTCTATATAACCGTTTAAGGCACCAAGGGCTGCCTGTTGCTTTCTGTAATACTTTCTTGATTTCTTTGCAACTGCGCCTGCTGCAAGAGCCATAACAGGTGCAAGCACCAAGGTTACGACTGTAAGTATCCAGTTAGTGTAAAACATCAAGGCAAGTGTGCCAAAGAGTGTCACAACACCTGATACCAAAGAAACTATAGTGTTTCCAAGCATGTTTCCCAAAGCATCTACATCATTTGAAAAACGGCTCATGATATCGCCTGTTTCATGGGTGTCGTAATAGTTAAGAGGTAGCTTTCCTACCTTCCTTGACAAGTCATTTCTAATTGCCGCAAGAGCACTTTGAGAAACATTTACCATAATTCGTGCGTAGAAATACTGAGTGGCTACGGCTGTAAGGTAAATGATACCCATTTTTAGTATGCCCATTGCAAGGCTTTGAATTGTCGCATTTCCTTCGGTTAAAGAGTTAACAATAGGTCTTAAAATGTAAGAACCTGCAAGGCTTAAGCCTGCGCTAAGAAGCACAAGCACTATAACTACAAAAAGCTTCCAAGTATCTTTTCCGATGTATGAAAAGATTCTTTTTAAAATGCCTTTTGCGTTCTTAGGCTTAGGGCCTTTTCCCATGGCAGCCCTTCTTCCGGGGCCTCCCATTCCGGGTCCTTTTTTCATGGCAGCCCCCGGTGCATCCATTGCCTTTAAGTATTCTTCGTTTTTCTTTTTATACTTAGCTTCGAGGCGAGCAAATGTCTTTTCATCCATTAGCCATCACCTCCTTATCCATCTGCGAGTAGTAGATTTCCTTATATGCCTCGCATGAATTCATGAGTTCATCGTGTGTGCCAAGGCCCACGATTTGGCCATCGTCAAGCACCACGATTTTATCGGCATCGATAACAGAAGAAATTCTTTGAGCAATGATAATCTTCGTGGTATCTTTGTTAGTCTTTGTAAGTTTGCTTCTGATGTTTCTTTCTGTTGCTGTATCAACGGCGGAAGTTGAGTCATCCAAAATTAAAATCTTAGGGTTCTTAAGCAAAGCTCTTGCAATACAAAGTCTTTGCTTCTGGCCGCCGGATACGTTTACGCCGCCTTGTCCTAAGTCTGTTTCGTATCCTTCTTTAAAGCCTGTCACAAAGCCGTCCGCTTCAGCTATTTTAGCTACTTCCCTGATTTCTTCATCCGTAGCTTCTTCTTTACCCCATCTTAAGTTTTCTAAAATGGAACCTGAGAAAAGCACGTTCTTTTGAAGCACCATGGATACGGCTTCTCTTAAGTTATAAAGGGAATAATCCTTTACATTTACGCCGTCCACGAGCACTTCACCGGCATCGGGATCGTAAAGACGTGCAATTAAAGAAACAAGCGTGGTCTTTCCGGAACCTGTGGAACCGATAATTCCAACTGTTTCTCCCGATTCAATCTTTAAGTTAATGTTGTTTAAAACAGGTTCGCCTGAGTGCTTATAGTATCTGAATGTTACATCTTTAAATTCAACGCTTCCTGAAGAAACCACTTTGTCAGGATACAAAGCATCATCATCCGAAATATCGGTTTTTGTATCGATAACTTCATTAATACGCTTTGCGGAAGCGATTGCTCTTGAACTTTGTAAAATCATCATTGATGACATTAAAAGTGAAGTTAAAATCTGAGTGATGTATGTGATAAATGCAGTCAAATCACCAACCGGCATATCACCAACAATTATCTGCTTTCCTCCAAACCATACAACCAAAAGAGTGGTGGCATTCATAAAGAAAGCCATCAAAGGCATGGCGGTAATGATTACCTTAAAGGCCTTTAAGGAGGTTTCTTTTAAGTCTCCGTTTGCTTTTTCAAACTTTTCCTGTTCAAAGTCTCCGCGGACAAATGACTTAATAACTCTTACATTTGTAACGCTTTCTCTGACTGTAGAGTTAAGCTTATCTATCTTAGTCTGCAAAGCCTGGAATCTTGGAAAGGCAAACTTTATAACCACGATTATAGTGCCTATAAGTAAAGGCATGATTGCAAGTACAACTACCGCAAGACGGGCATTCATGATAAACGCCATAATTAAAGCACCAATAAGCATTCCCGGCGCTCTAAGCATCATTCTTAGCATCATGTTAATCATGTTTTGCACTTGCGTGATATCGTTGGTAAGCCTTGTTACGATTGAACCTGTGCTGAATTTGTCGATATTGTTAAAAGAAAACTTTTGGACATTTGCAAAGGCATCTTTTCTTAAGTCGGCTGCAAAATTAATGGAAGCCTTTGCTCCAAAATATGCGCCTCCGGTACCGCCTATAAACATTATTGCGGCGGTTAAAATCATGAATAAACCATACTTTACGATAACAGCGGTAGAGTGTGGCACCACACCTTCATTTATAATCGAAGCCATAAACTTTGGAAGCATGATTTCTCCAAGCACTTCCACCACCATCAAGATGGGGCCGATTATAAAGGCTGATAAGTACGGTTTTATGTATTTTCCGTATCTTTTCATAAAAAAATCTCCTTAACGCTATACAGGAAAATTCTATTTTCTTATAAAAATAAAGTCAATTAATTAGCGATAAATTTCACCGAAGTTTTACATTTTTGAAAAAAACTTTAGAAAGATTGACCAAAATCGTTTTTTTATTTTAATAAGTATGATAGAATGAAACAAGCACCGGGGAGTGCTATCTGTTATGGGAGTACGTGAAAGTTGGGGAATTGCTAAATGAGAATAGCCGTACTCATATGCAGTTTGGTTTTTGACAGCCAAAAGGCATTTATGAAAGGAATAGAAAGACGAATTCGAGACTGGGGAGATATCTGCTCAGTCTTTTGTTGCCATGTAAATATAGCGGGAACCGATAAGTATGGAAAAGGTGAATACTCCATATTCGATCTTCCCGATTTATCCAAGTTTGACGGCGTGGTGTTTGTTAGGAATACCTTCCAAAACTCCGAAGCCGAAGCTTGTCTTGTGAATCGCATATTAAGCGCAGGCACACCTTGCGTTTGTGTGGATTCTTACACCCCCGAATTTGTAAACATAATGAGCGATGAGCGTGGCCTCATGGAAGAAGTTACAAAGCACTTAATAGAAGTGCATGATTGTAAGAAGATTTACTTCCTCGGTGGTCAGACCGCAAGCTCCGATACTGCCCTTCGATTCGAAGGCTTTAAAACTGCGCTTAAAAATGCTGACTTAGAGTTTAAAGACACCTGGCGAATCGACGGAAACTTTGAATATTCAAGCGGGGTGGAAGCTGCAGACTATTTTCTTAATTTAGAAGAAACCTATCCCGATGCCATCGTCTGCTGTAACGATGAAATGGCAATCGGATTGGTGGTAGAGCTTAAAAGAAGAGGAATAAAGATTCCTCGTGAAATAAAAGTAACCGGTATTGATTTTGACTCTGTATCAAGGGTTTACACTCCCCGCCTTACAACAGCCAAAAGACAGCAATACCAAAAGGGCGTTAACTCAATAAACACTCTTCACGAGTTTTCGGAGCACCATGCGGGCGAGACTTTGACCCTTCCCATTTCTTTATACATAGGCGAAACCTGCGGATGTAAGGGAATCGATGAAAACAAAAACGATATGACCACCACAAACGCTCTTGCAATCGACAGATACATGCAGTCAGAGCTTACACAAACCGTTAAGAGAATGACCGCAGACCTTATGGGAAGGCGCGATTATTACGCGCTTCTTGATGAGCTTACAGAGTACGGATGCCGTTTAAAGGCAGACGAATTATACCTTTGCATGAACGTGCGTCCCGATGTTTTAATCGATTATTCAGACTATGCAAAAGCATTGATGCTTATAGACAGAGACAATCAGGAAGATTATTCCGATGAGCTTATTTGTAACGTAGCTATTTTAAACGGAGTATCTCCCGAGAATGCGGAAAGAGAATACTTTGAAAAGAAGAACCTCTTCCCTCCCGCAGCAAACGGCGGAAAGCCCGGAGGAACCTACTATTTCCTCCCCATTCACTACATGAACAGAAACTTTGGGTATGCAATTCTTGGTACCTCGGGAGAGCTTATAAGAAACGACTTCTTCCCCAACTGGTGCACAATCACAAGTAACGCTTTGGAAAACTCAAGAAAGCGTACCGTTATGGAGCAAATGATTGCAGCTTTAGACCGCATGTGGATATACGATACTTTGACAGGTATCTACAACCGAGCAGGTTTCTTTAAACTTTCAGAGCCCATCATCACAGAGGCCATCAAAAAAAAGATTCCTGTCTGCGTAATCTTTATGGATGTGGACGGACTTAAGGAAGTTAACGATGCATACGGTCACGATGAAGGCGACGCCTTGATTAAGACTATTTCTGAGATATTAAAAGACACCAAGCGCCACGGCGAAGTCATGATGCGTTACGGCGGAGACGAATTCGTGCTTATGGCTGCAGGATACGACGATGAAGCCGCCGAAAACTGTGTGGCAAGAATCGAAGCCGGCATGCAGAAGTTTAACGAGACAAGCAATAAGCCTTATCCTTTGGAAGCTTCCATCGGATATTGCATCACTACATTAAGTGCTCCCGAAGAGTTAAACGCTCTTATCGATGATGCCGACCACGAGATGTATAAAAAGAAATACGTAAAGAAGGCTTTAAGAAATAAGCCGGTGAGATAATTAAAAGAAAAAAGGGGCCGTACATTACTGTACGGTCCCTTAAATTTGCTTTATGCTTTTTCTTTCTTAAATGCTGTCTTTACCAAGAATAGGATCAAGAATGCAAGAGCACATGCAAGGCCTATAGGATAAGCGATTGCAGTTGATAAGTGTAAGCATTCGGGAGCACAGAAGAAATAGGTTACGGATACCGCAGACATAAAGGTTGCGGGGATAACCGTGATGATGTAGCTCTTTTTATTCTTGTAAAGGAACATGGACGCTGTCCAAAGAGCGATCATAGCAAGTGTCTGGTTTGACCAGCTAAAGTATCTCCATACTACGTTATAGTTAAGCTGAGAAATGATTGCGCCTGCCAAAAGAAGCGGAACGCAAAGGTAAAGGCGCTTAAGGATAGGCTTTTGGTCAATCTTAAACCAGTCTGCAATTACCAGACGAGCCGAACGGAAAGCCGTATCGCCTGATGTAATGGGGCAAGCTATAACGCCAAGCATTGCAAGCACTATACCAAAGCCACCCATTGTCTTTGTACAGATATCGTAAACGGTTCCTGCCTGACCTGCAGATGACATCATCTCTGAAAGACCTGTCATAAGGCCGCCTGTCTTTTCGTATACAGCACATCCTGCAGCTGCCCAAACAAGGGCAATAATTCCTTCGCAAACCATTGCTCCGTAGAATACGAAGTGTGATTCTTTTTCGGATTTACAGCAGCGCGCCATCAAAGGTGACTGTGTAGCGTGGAATCCTGAAATGGCACCGCATGCAACAGATACAAACATCATAGGCCAAATGGGAGATTTATCTCCTGCAGGGTTTAAGGAATGAAGGGTGATTTCCGGGATTGAAAATCCGTGAGTGAAAATACCGATTCCAACGCCTACTGCCATAACGATTAAGCAAATACCGAATACCGGATAAAGCTTACCGATAATCTTATCAATCGGAACAAAGGTTGCAATAAAGTAATAAACCAAGATGATTGCAAGCCAGAAATAGTTGTTTGTAAGGATACCTGTTGTGCCGCCTTTACCAATAAGCATTGCAATAAGGCCTGCGGGACCAACCGCAAAAACAGTACCTACCATTACAAGCAAAACTACGCTAAACACTCTCATAACCTGCTTCATAAAGATTCCGAGATAGGTTCCCGTAAGCTCTGAAACAGAAGCTCCGTCATGACGCATACTCATAAAGCCCACTGAAAAATCGTGAACCGCACCTGCAAAAATGGTGCCGAGAGTAATCCATAAGAATACCGAAGGTCCCCACTGAGCACCTGCAAGGGCTCCGTAAATAGGTCCCAAACCCGCAATGTTAAGAAGCTGGATCAAAAAGAGCTTCCACTTGGGCATAACCACAAAGTCCACTCCGTCGTTTATTCTAACGGCGGGAGTCTGTCTGTCATCGGGTCCGTAAACTTTTGAAACAAATTTTCCGTAAAGGAAGTAACCACCAATAAGGACCGCCAAACATATGAAGAAACTAATCATTACTTCACCTCCCAATTATTTAGTTTTTTGCTACAAGTAAATTATAGCACTTGGGATTGAATTATCAATTCAAATAATGAAG
>JAILCK010000021.1 GCA_024680435.1 Lachnospiraceae bacterium | reverse complement strand
AATGATAAGTATGCCAATATTTTTTCGTATGTTGATAAAAGTTTTTTCAAACTTACCTCCAAAGGTTATAAACTTCTTTAATTATAGATAAACAAGGGCGTTTTTTCAATTACGCCTTCTCAATCATTATAGGGAGATGTGATGAATAAGATTTTAAAGGCAGAAGAAAAAGTTATTAATTTTTTAGAGGGAAAGATGGTCTACGTCTATTTGGCTGTGGCAGTAGTTATATCCCTTACTATCAGATACTTTGGCCTTCCTTTTGTGAGCGGAGATATGTCCACTTTTCTTATCGGATGGTATGGACAGATTGAGCAGCTTGGAAAGATTCATGCTTTGAGCACCCAGGTTGGAAACTATAATGTTTTATACCAGACAATCATTGCCATTCTTACCTACCTTCCCGGTGAAGCCATTGTTAAATACAAAGCAGTATCCATTATTTTTGACTATGTAGCAGCAGTTGGTGTATTTCTACTTATCTATGACAAAGAAAAAAAGAACTCAAAGTTCATGGCAATACTTGGCGCCATAATTACAGTTTTTTCGCCGGTAGTTTTCTTAAACTCTTCGGTTTGGGGACAGTGTGATGCAATCTACATATCATTCATAATTCTTTCATTGGTTGCATATAAAAAAGATAAACATGCACTTAGCATGGTTTTCTTTGGCCTTGCCTTTGCATTTAAATTGCAGGCAATTTTCTATTTGCCTTTTTATCTTTTTGAGTGGTTTAGAAAGAAATCATTTTCGATTCTAAACTTCCTTTTGGTTCCTTTAACAATGATTGTAGTTTGCATTCCTGCATACTTAAATGGACGAGGATTCTGGGGCTTTATTTCCCCTTACTATTACCAGACAGGTTCTTGCGACAAAATGAGTTTTAACTATCAAAGCTTTTGGACCATTCTTTCCGACTCAAAAGAAAAGAGGCTTGAGTACATTTCAACCATGAAGGTGCCGGCAGTTTTGATTACTTTCTTGATTCTTTTATCAATCATGACTTGGCTTACTTACAGAAAGAAAGAATTAAACGAAAGAGGCTCAATATACTTAGCATTCTTACTTGCCTTTACCTGTGTTGAATTCTTGCCGGGCATGCATGAAAGATATGGATTCGGAGTTGAGATTCTTTCAATCGTTTTAGCATTCAAAGATAAAAGAACCATTCCTTTATCCATTGCATTAAATGTACTTACCATGATTACTTATGGCGCAGAGCTTTTTGGAGGCGCCATGAATATAACGATTCTTGGAATTATAAACTTTGCGATTTACTTAACCTATATGTATTTCTTTTATAGGAATTTAAGGGGAATTGTGCCGAATAGATAAAGAAGAGTCCGTCACATTTGTGACGGACTTTTTAAATGCTGATTTTAGATTAAAAACATAAGTAAATGTACAAGAAGCGCCACAACCCAGGCGATAAAGCATTGCCAAAGTATTACACATAAAGCCCATTTTCTTCCAAGCTCACGCTTGATTGAAGCAATTGCTGCCACGCACGGGGTGTATAAAAGAGAGAATACAAGAAGTGCTGCAGCGGAGGCTGTGGTCATAAAGGCATTTACGTTTTGGCCGTAGAGAATTTCCAATGTGGAAACCACGCTTTCTTTTGCCATAAATCCGCTGATTAAAGCGGTGCAGATTCTCCAATCTCCAAGGCCTATAGGCGCCATTATGGGGGCAAACCAACCTGCTATCATTGCTAAGATGCTGTCTTGCTGATCGGTGATTAAATTAAACTGTAAATCAAAGCTTTGAAGGAGCCAGATTACGATGGTTGCAATAAATATTACGGTGAAGGCTCTTTGCAAAAAGTCTTTAGCTTTTTCCCAAAGAAGCTGACTTACGTTTTTAAAGCTTGGCAAGCGGTAGTTTGGAAGCTCCATAACAAAGGGAACAGCTTCGCCTTTAAAAAGAGTTTTCTTAAATAATAAAGCTACCAAAATCGACATCACAATTCCTAAAGCGTAAAGGCTAACTAAAATTAAAGCCTTGTACCGAGGAAAGAAGGCATCCACAAAGAAAGCGTAAATAGGCATCTTTGCGGTACAGCTCATAAAGGGTGTAAGTAAAATTGTCATCTTACGGTCTCGTTCACTTGGAAGAGTACGGGTGGACATTACGGCGGGAACGGTGCAACCAAAGCCTATAAGCATAGGTACGATGCTTCGGCCGGAAAGCCCGATCTTTCTAAGAAGCTTATCCATAAAGAAAGCGACTCTAGCGATATATCCCGAATCTTCAAGCAATGACAAAAAGAAAAACAATGTAACGATTATGGGAAGGAAACTTAACACGCTTCCCACACCTGCAAAAATTCCGTCAATTATTAAATTATGGAGTGTATCATTTACTCCTGCTGAATAAAGAGCATTATCGGTGAGGGTGGTTAATCCGTCAATTCCTGCTTCAAGCCATCCCTGAAGGGTGCCGCCTATTACGTTAAAGGTAAGAATTGAGACCAAAAACATAATCAATAGGAAAACAGGAATTGCTGTCCATTTTCCTGTAAGAATTTTATCGATTCGCTCACTTCTTATGCTTTCTTTACTCTTTTTAGGCTTTCTTACAAATTCTTTACAGATTTTGTTTATGAAGGAGTAGCGCATATCGGCGATGGCGGCGCTTCTGTC
>JAILCK010000167.1 GCA_024680435.1 Lachnospiraceae bacterium | reverse complement strand
TTTGTCAGCGATTTCTAAGCTTGTTCCCGGAAAATGTTCTTTAAAATAATTATTAAGGAACTCCCAGCTTCCCCCGTCATACTCCTGGTAAATAATAAACAAATCATCTCTTTCTGCCAACGCTTTGGCCGGGTCTGTAATTCCGTGTTTTTTTAGCTTTTCGTTATACAAAGGAATGTTGGCAAGCCAGCTTCCCATATACACATAGTTTTCATATTCAGCCGACTTAAATGACAACGCTCTTTCTCTGTAATGAAGATTTGACATATCAAAGAAATAGAAATTGTCTTGGTGCTTTTCAAGATATTGTTCCAGCTCAACAAAGCTCACACTGAGGCCATCAAATGCCTTGACCGTCTTTCCAACATCAGCTGCCACCGGAAGTGCAAATCTGACGGATATAATTAACGCTAACACAGCAAGTGCACAAGAATATATCTTAAAAGCGCTCTCTTTCTTTCTGTCAGCGTTTTCTTTTTTCTTCCACAAACAATGCCTTATAATGATTGCTATTAGCGACAACAGTTCGGCTATATAGATTATCTGCGTTACTCTGAATGGATATCTTCCGTAAGAAACCAAATAAATCCAGTCAAACATCCTGGCTATGGCCAACGCAATAAAATCAAAGATTGCCTGCCATTTCTTCGTAATTATGATGAGGGTTAAAACGCTAAAATACAAAAAGAAAACCAGAATATTGATCGGTCTATCGGTATACTCAAACATATTGCGAGAAATAATATTTGTTACTACCGTCTTTGCCTTATCCAAAGGCTTTTCTTTTTTGTTTACTACATCCTGCTTGCTAATTTCGTTTAATGCTTCAAAACTATCAGCATTTATGTTGATATCTAAAATCAGATTATAGTTTTCATCAAGAGCCCTATATGATGATTCTGTTATTCCCAGAGAATCATAGACATCCTTATTCTCCTCATAATCCGGAAAGCTGTAATAATCAACCATATCCGTTCTGGCCACATTATATCTTTCATATGTTTCCCACTCATCCGAAGAATAAGCTATTGTATTTGCAACATAATTAAAAAAACATGCGCATAACATTATACCTACAGCAAGCCCTGTTGTAGAAAGCTTTACTTTCCCCTTTTTTAAGAAACAGAAGTCTAGAATCCATTTAAAAACAATCATTCCAAGAAAGGGAATCATCATAAAAAACGTTTTTTCTCGAACGGAATACGATAAAAAAGAAAAAACAAACAACATTGTCAGGCTTAATTTGTTAAAAGAAGGCTTCTTTGTGTTATCCACCATGCTAAGTGCAAAAACAGCACCGGCCCCAAGAATTCCTCCGACAATTGTATAGTGAAGTTCCGCAAAAAATCTAAAAAAATAAGCCGCAATCATAAGTACAGAGCATAGCGCCACTATAATTGTCGCATATAGCTTCTTTGTTTCTTTAAATACTGAAAAAAGTACATACCATATAACTAAGCACATATATAAGCAAAGAACTATGCCATACCATGGAATACCGTTTCCGGTGAGCTTATATAATGTGGAGATTATGATTCCTGAAATATACCCAATATAGTAGGCATATGGACTCGGCTCACCTGTCATCTCGCCTGATAGAATTGTTTTAAAATAAATGTTGTCATTTTCAAACATGAAAGGGCAAAGATGGTTAGCAATAATAACAAACAAGACAACAATCCCGGCTGCGACAACCGAAATCCAGCCGAGATTATTACACTTATTTCCCACTTTATCAATATTTCTCATTAAAGGTTTTTTTGAATCGTTCTGAGCCAAATCGGCCATTATTATTCTCCTTTATAGGCATTCACCGCATCAATAACCAACTTTACTTCATCGTCTGTCATTTCAGGGAACAAAGGAAGTGTAGCGCAATGCTTTGCCAAATCTTCTGCATTTGGGCAGTCACCTTCTTTGTAACCTAAATCTGCATAAGCTTTCTGTAAATGACAGGGAACAGGGTAATGTCTGTTACATTCGATGTCCTTACTCTTCATGTATTCAAGGAACTTTTCAGGGTCTCCTTTAACTTTCACTTCAAATAAGTGGAATACAGGGTCTGTATTATCGGGGTGCGCCTGAAGTGTAAACAAAGGATTTGTGATTTCCTTCATGTATCTTCTTCCGATTTCTTTACGACGCTTTGTCCATTCTGGTAAATACTTTAAGCTTACGGAAAGAACCGCGCCCATCATGCCTTCAAGTCGATAGTTATAGCCTATCATTTCATGATAATAGCGAATGTTACATCCCTGATTTTTCATTACGTTTGCAATGTCGATGTACTTCTTTTCTTTACATGTAACGCTTCCGCCTTCACCGAATGCATAAAGGTTTTTACCGGGATAGAAAGAAAAGCATCCGATTTCTCCAAGAGAGCCAACGTTCTTTCCTTCAAACTTGGCTCCGTGTGCCTGGGCGCAATCTTCTACCACATAAAGATTATGCTTATCCGCGATAGCCTTTACTTTTCCAAAGTCAAAGGGCTGTCCGTAAAGATGCACACCGATAATGGCTTTTGTTTTATCTGTAATCTTTTCTTCGATTTTGTCTGGGTCTATTTCCCATGTATCTTTATCGCAATCTACAAATACAGGAGTGGCTCCCGAATAAGTTACGCCCCAGGCTGTTGCAATATAAGTATTTGCAGGGACGATTACTTCATCTCCCTTACCGATTCCCAAAGCTACCATTGCAACATGCAAAGCACTTGTTCCGTTGTTTACGCCTGTGGCATAAGGCACGCCTACAAACTTGGCAAATTCTTCGTCAAACTTGTCCGCATACTTACCGCCCGAAAAAGCTGTTTCTTCACAAACCGCTTCGATAGCCTTCATGTATTCGTCTTTATGCTTTTTAAAGTCTCTTGTTAAATCAATTCTTTTTAACATTTACTTTATCCTCTTGTTTAAAAGTCTTATGGAGTCCGTTTATATTTACAAGATAGTTCTTAATAGTCTTCCAGATTTTAACGGTAGTATTGTAATCTTCCGTCCATTCAACAGGCATGTCGTAAATCTTCATGCCGGCTCTTTCGGCTCTTAACAAAAATTCAATTGTGTAAAACCAGCCCTTTTCAGGTCCGCATTCTTTAACGAGCTTTTCCGCAGTTTCTTTTCTTGTAAAGGTAAAGCCGCAAACCGCATCGCTTGATTTCATCTTTAAAACAGTTTTAAGCAAGATTACAAGGCCCATGGAAGTGATCTTTCTGTACCACTTTCTTCCCCTGGTATCAGAATCTTTACTGAATCTCGAGCCGTTTACGTACTCTAGCTCCGGATCATTTTCAAAAGCTTCAAGCATCTTGTTTAAGTATGAAATATCGGTGGATAAATCGATATCCATATATCCCACGATATCATACCCATTTCGCTCAATTCCTGTTTTATAGGCTATTCCGACGCCACGCTCTTCGATTCTAACGTATTCTACTTCCTTGTATTTTGCTTCAAGTTTCTTTGCAATTTCGGGAGTGTCGTCATCGGAGCCGTTATCTATGATTGTCATTTTATAAGGAATCAATAAGTTCTTTTCACAATATTCGTGAGCTTTTTCAATTCCGTTTTCAAGCCTTAAATGCTCATTTAAAACAGGAAATAAAAGATTAATTCCGTTAATCATTAATTGTTCTTTCCTTTTGGAGTGATTTTTTCTATGTCGGATATCACGTATCTTTTCTGCTTAAAAATAAGATTTATGATTGAACTTAAGTATTTTAACACCACTGTCAAAAGAAGGAACAATCCAAAGAATCCCACTGACAAAAATCCCATGATTGAAAGCCAGCCATCGGCAGTATTGTGATGTAAGATTACATCCGAAAGGATATAAACTGCTATTGCCACTGTTGAAAGAAGGAAGATTCCGCAAAGGATCTTTGATAATCTCTCAAGTGCATCCGTAAAGTAAATAAATGAATCAAAGGCAAGAGAAAATCTCTCCGAAGTCTTTTTGCCTCTTTTTGTATTTTCTGTTGTCTTATATTCAATGCAACATGTCCTAAGTCCACAGTTAGCGTAAACCGCTTTTCTGTAAGGGATGTATGTTCCCATGGACTTTACGCGGTTAATGGCTCTTCTTGATATAATTCTTAAAGATTCCGAGCCTACTTTTCCTGCTTTTTCTTTTAAAGAAGCATTATAGATTCTGTAAAAAAGTCTTGAGCTTAAGGGCTTTCTTGAATCCGATACCGCAGATACCACATCATATCCTTCCAAAAGCTTTTCATAAATGCGGTTTAAAACATCCTTTTCATAATCCACAACGCATGAATCAAATTCAAATACAAAGTCTCCTATAGCAAGGTCTCTTCCCGCATTCATGGATGCTTCAAGGCCCTGATAGTAGCTCATATGCACAAGATTCACCATTGCATCAAGCTCGTTTTCTTTTGCATACTTTGTAAGATTGTAAACAGTGTTATCATCACAGGCATCATCCACACATACAAGCTCGTACTGTGTAAACTTTTCTGCGATAGCACTAACGGTTGTTTTAAAAAACTTTTCAATATCCGCTTCGTTGTTATGAAGATATACAACAAGCGATACAAATTTCTTTTCTTTCTCCATATCTATCCCCTATAAATATTCATCCAAGTCATAGACCGTGTTTATCTTTCCCGATAACACACTTATGAATGTAGGTTTATTTGAAGCCACTTTAATGGCTGTAGGTCTTGAGTCGTCCACTTCCGAAGATTTTAAAATCGGCTTCATGGAGAAGAGTGATTTTTCATATTCGTAAGCGTATTCTTCTTTTAAATATTTATCTGCCAAGTGAGACATGTAAGGCCATGCGCTCTTAGGCTTATTGGGACACTCGTTACAATTAAAAAGCGACTCGCTTGTACACGAAGTTCCCTTTTGACATTCAAATGTAGGTGTGGAATCATAGCTTGTTACATGGGGCGTGAATGTTACCGATGTAAGTGAATGGTAAGGTGTAAGTCCAAATGGCATTATTGAAAAGAAGGGTCCGTCCATTACCGTGATTCCGACATTTTTAAGTATATCAGAAGGCTTACAGAGAATGATTTCACAAAGTTCGTATTTTATCTTAAAACTTTCTGTATCTATTCCCTTTGTCTTGTTGATAATCTGGTTAACGCTTGCATATGTGGCATTTAAAATAAAAGGTGTTTCATGGGTTGTAAGCTTTCCGTCTTTCTTGAAGCTTACATGAAACTCATCTTCGTCTTTAAGTATTTCTTCTATCTCTGCTTCATAAATAAACTCAGCATCTTTTTTATCTTTAAAATAGTCTAAAAAGTAATCTCTTAATACAAAGGCGTCGTATGTGTACTCTTTGGTTAAATAAGCTCCGTCACACATTTTGTCTTTAAAGTATTCTGAAACAGGCACTTCCTTACAATAGATTCCCGCAGCATTGCAAAAATCTATAAACTGAGCTCTGTCAGTCCAGGAAAAATCTGCGCTTGTGGCATAAATCTGGTCAAAGGAAGTATGAATGCAAAATGAATAGTCATCCAAAAATCTCTTAAAGTATCCGGCTGATTTCATAGCAGTTGTTAAACTTCTTGGATAGTGATATCCCATGTGCACTCTTGCCTGATTAATGTAAGTGGCACGCATAAAGGGCGCTTGGTCTTTTTCAATGACCAGCACCTTTTCGCCTTTTTCTATGCTTTTTTTAGCGGCATAGAGGCCGTAAAGCCCCGCACCGATAATTATTTTATCGTACTTCATTTATTCC
>JAILCK010000322.1 GCA_024680435.1 Lachnospiraceae bacterium | reverse complement strand
TTTGTGGGGCTGTTTCTCGGCGTATTGGTTTCTTTGCTGATATCATGGTTGACTTATGCAGTCATCGAGAAACGCTTTGGCTTATTTCTCAATAAAGCATTTACAAAGAAGGCGGATTGAAATAAAATAAAAAATCGATGAATAAAATTCATTTGGGATTTGGAGATATAAGATGAAAAACGGAGAAAGATTGTATAATCATAAGGAAATAGAGCCTAAGTGGCAAAAGTTTTGGGAAGATAACAAGACTTTCAAAACAGACGTATGGGATTTTAGCAAGCCTAAATACTACGTGCTTGATATGTTCCCTTACCCTTCGGGAGTAGGTCTTCACGCAGGACACCCTGAAGGATACACAGCAACGGATATTTGCTCAAGAATGAAGAGAATGCAGGGCTATAACGTCCTTCACCCCATGGGATACGATTCCTTCGGACTTCCCGCTGAGCAGTATGCCGTATCAACAGGTAATCATCCCGACGGATTTACTCAGGAAAACATTAAGACATTCTCAAAGCAGTTAAAAGAACTTGGCTTTGACTATGACTGGGACAGAGTAATAGCTACATCGGATCCTAAGTTTTATAAGTGGACACAGTGGATCTTTAAAAAACTTTACGAAGACGGATATGCTAAGTATATCGGAATGCCCGTTAACTGGTGCGAAGAACTTGGTACCGTTTTGTCAAACGATGAAGTAATCGATGGTAAGTCAGAACGTGGCGGCTATCCCGTTGTAAGAAAGAACATGATGCAGTGGGTTATCGACCAGCCTGCATTTGCTGAAAAATTACTTGAAGGCCTTAATGAAATCGATTGGCCCGAATCCACAAAGGATATTCAGAGAAACTGGATTGGAAAGTCTACCGGTGTTGAAGTTGAATTTGACATCGTAGGCGGCGGAAAGTTCTCTATCTTTACAACATGTATTGAAACAATTTACGGTATTACATTCATGGTTCTTGCTCCCGACGGAGAGATTACAAAGAGCTTACTTGACCGTGTTGAAAACAGAGAAGAAGTGGAAGCTTACATTGCCGAAACTTTAAAGAAAAACGATATGGACAGAACCGAGCTTAACAAGGGTAAGACCGGTTGTGAATTAAAGGGTGTTCATTGTATCAACCCTGTAAACGGAAAAGAAGTTCGCATGTTCATCGGTGACTTCGTGCTTGCAAATTACGGAACAGGTGCCGTTATGGCGGTTCCTTCTCACGACCAGCGTGACTTTGAATATGCCGTTGCTCATAACATCGACATGATTCAGGTAATTGAAGGAAGAGACGTTTCTGAGTGTGCATTCGAAAAGCAGGATTACCTTGGAAAAGGATGTAAGCTCATTAACTCTGAAGAGTTTACAGGCCTTACCGTAGAAGAAGCTAAAGAAGCCATTACCGTTAAGCTTGAAAAGATGGGAAGAGCAAAGAGAACAGTTAACTATCACTTCCGTGAATGGATCTTTGCCCGTCAGCGTTACTGGGGTGAGCCCGTTCCCGTTGTTCACGGAGATGACGGAAAGATTTACACACTTTCAGATGAAGAACTTCCTTTGGAGCTTCCTAAGCTTGATGATTATAAAGGAAAGAACGGAAAAGCTCCTCTTGAAAATGCAACAGAGTGGAAGAAGTACGATAAGAACGGCATAAAGGGCACAAGAGAAACATCCACAATGCCCGGTTCCGCAGGTTCTTCATGGTATTACTTTAGATATATCGATCCCGATAACAACGATGAATTTGCAAACCAGGAGCTCTTAAAGCACTGGATGCCCGTTGACCTTTACGTTGGCGGACCCGAACATGCGGTAGGTCACCTTATGTATTCAAGAATCTGGAACCGTTACCTTTACGATAAGGGACTTGCTCCCACAAAGGAACCCTTCAAGAAGCTTGTTCACCAGGGAATGATTCTTGGTGCAAACGGTATCAAGATGGGTAAGAGATACCCTGAATTCGTGGTTAACCCTTCGGATATCGTGAGAGACTACGGCGCAGATACTTTAAGATTATACGAAATGTTTATGGGACCTTTGGAAGTTTCAAAGCCTTGGTCTCAGGCCGGTGTTGAAGGCGCAAGAAAGTTTATTAACCGTGTATGGACCTTTATTACAGATGAAGAAACCAATGCGGATGAATCCGATAAGACACTTGAAAAGGTATATCACCAGACAGTAAAGAAAGTAACTTCAGACTTTGAAGCAATTGCATTTAACACAGCAATTTCTCAGATGATGATCTTTATGAATGCGGCATACAAAGCAGGCAAGTGCCCTGTAAGCTACAAGGAAGGCATTGTTAAGATGCTTTCATGTATCTGCCCTCACGTAGGTGAAGAAATGTGGCAGATTCTCGGACACGATTCAACAATCGCTTATGAAGCATGGCCTACATACGATGAAGCATTAATTAAAGAAGATACTGTTGAAATCGGTGTTCAGGTAAACGGTAAGGTAAGAGGTACTGTTACACTTTCTGCTGATGAAGACCAGGCAGAAGCTTTAAAGAAAGCAAAAGAAGTTCCTTCCGTAGCTAACTTCCTTGAAGGAAAGACTGTTGTTAAGGAAATCTACGTAAAGGGTAAGATTGTTAATATCGTAGTTAAGTAACTGACTTAAGTTGGCGGGCTAAAAAGCCCGCCAATTCTTGTATTTATAAAAACCTATCCAATTGGGTAGTAGTCATATTAAAAACCAATAATTATAATGACCTTATAAAGTGGGAATTTTAGAGTGGCTAGAACTGTAGACTTGAAAGCGTGAGAAGTAACGAACTCACGCTATTTTTTATGTCTATTTTTATTTTTAGCAAAGGTAAAAGGAGAAAAACGATGAGAGAAAAGAAGTCAATCAAGAGAGCAATTGCGTTGATTCTTGCAGCTGTTCTCGCATTTACTACCTTTTCAAGTGACATCACTGCCATTGCAGCACCTTCAGGCAATGATTCCAATCTTACGGTTTCAACGACCACAAAAGATGGAATCAAGCTTACAAAGACAGCTGCATTAAATGATGATGGCACGGTGAATATCACATTCAAGGTTGATGGTAATGATACCGAGAAAATTTTAAACTCAACCGGCAACACTGATATCGTTCTTGTGTTGGACAACTCAAGCAGTATGGGTAATAAAGTCGGTCAAACGAACAAAACTAAATTGGCTTTAGCAAAAGAAGCTGCAAAGGAATTCGTTAATAATATCTTTAATGACCCAAGCGTAAATGAGAACAATGTCAGAATAGGTGTTGTTAAGTTTAGTAATATTTCCACCTCTGTATTCGCGTTATCAAATATGACTAAGAAAAATGCTATATGTAATGCCATTGACAATGATATAAACGGTGGCACTTATTATACATTTATTCAGGGCGGAATTAAAGAAGCAGAAGATATGTTTGGAACAAACAATACAAATAATAAGATTGTTGTTCTTTTAACAGATGGGGAAGCAAACTTACGTTATAAGTATTACACCAAAACTGCTCCGGTCGGAACTTTTGTATTGAATACAGATCATGTTACACAGGTTCCGATATTATCCTTTGCATATGGAAATAAGGGTGATACTAACAATAATTCATTAGATTATGATATGTCGGGACGTGGCCAAGCGTATTATAACAGTGGCTGGTATGATAATCGTAATAATCACATTACTGATGAAAGAACTTTAGCAAGGCTAGT
>JAILCK010000162.1 GCA_024680435.1 Lachnospiraceae bacterium | reverse complement strand
TGCAGAGCAGTGGCACTTAACAAGAGAGCAGCTTGATGAATTTGCGGCTTGGTCACAGAACAAGGCAGAAAAGGCAATCGCAGAAGGAAAGTTCAAGGAAGAAATTGTTCCCGTTGAAGTAAAGAAAAAGAAAGAAACAATTATTTTTGATACAGATGAAGGTCCTCGTAAAGGCGTTACCGTTGAAGGTATTTCAGGCCTTAAGCCTGCCTTCAAGAAGGACGGCGGAGTTGTTACCGCAGCCAACTCTTCAGGTATCAACGATGCTGCTTCATGTATCATCGTTATGAGTGAAGAAAAGGCAAAAGAATTAGGCGTTAAGCCTCTTGGCACATGGATTGCCGGTGAACTCGCAGGCGTTGAGCCCAGCATCATGGGTATCGGTCCTGTAGCCGCAACCAGAAAAGTAATGAAGAAGGCAGGCTATTCAATCGGCGATTTCGATTTGATCGAAGCAAACGAAGCATTCGCAGCACAGTCTGTAGCAGTTCAGCATGACCTTGGCTTTTCAAAAGACATCTTAAACGTAAACGGCGGAGCTATCGCTTTAGGCCATCCCGTTGGATGCTCCGGTAACAGAATTTTAGTTACCCTTCTTTACGAAATGCAGAGACGTAAAGCAAACAAAGGCCTTGCAACCCTCTGTGTCGGCGGCGGCATGGGCTGCGCAGCAATCGTTGAGCGCTACTAGGCCATAGCCCTCAGGTCAAAAATATAGTCAGAGAAATAACATTTAAATCCCCTTGCCAAAAGGCAGGGGGATTTTTGCTTTAATTTGACTATATACGATTTTTTCCTGGGCTTTATGGCGTATCGCTCTATTATTTATTCGGTATTATAAGTATATTGAAAACATTTACTATCCCAAATAAAATATTAAAAAAAAGGGGGATAGTTTATGCTATTTGATTTGGGAAGAGAAATCGCAAAGCGTAGGATGAAATTAGGCATGTCGCAAGAAGAGCTGGCTGATAAATCCGGAGTAGCTACAAAAACAATATACAAAATTGAAAACGATTCGGATTCTGATCCACGCTGGAGTACTTTAGTTAAGATTTGTAATGCTTTGGATACGGATATGAGCGATTTGATTGAAACATCAAGCGTTGATTCAGTCAAAAAAATACTAAAGAGGGAAGAAACTGAAGTAGGTAAGTTGGATGATATGTATTATGGCGCAAAATATAAATATGGCAAAATTTATTCTTTACCACAGTTTATGATAATACTTCCACTTGTTAATCCGAACGACATAAGAGAAGCTATTTATCGAGTTGGCGGCGATATTATCGGAAATGAAGAATATATCGTACAACAATTGAGTTGGTGCTATGAGGAAATTCCGGATTCACCAGAAAAAAGATATGCAGATTATCTTCTCGGGCTAATAGAAGAAAATCCAGGTTCAACTGCTGATAAAATATTGAATCTGGAGTTCAAAGTATGGATGGCCGGAGAATTAAGCGAGGAACACTTTGAGGAACGCGATGCTTACTGTGAGCATTGCAAATCTTTTGGAAAATATTATAGGAAATCTGATAGTAAACGTGAAAAGAGCTGGATTGAAATTCGAGAAGAGATTTTACGTTATTATGGGAAGTAAAGTAATAGTAACTCATCACGGAAAAAGAAGACTGAAGGAGCGTGTTGGAACAAGCAAAAACAGTGCTCAGCCAATGGCCGAAAGAGTGCGTTTGCATGGTATAGGGCACGAAGACTGCACTGGGGAGCTTGCAACGTGGCTATACCGTAAACGCCTTCGCTGTGGAGCGTACGCAAAAATATATGGCGATAAGGTGTACATTTATGGAAGAGAAAACGCTTTAATAACAGTATATTCGCTCCCGAAGGAATTCAAGGAATGGCGCCTTTTCGTGAAAAAAGACGCTTTGGAACGATATCAGAGATATACTGAGTCGCTTCACCGCTTCACAAATGCTCCACCGAAGGTTAGTAATAGTAATAGAAGTTACCTTAGAGATCCTAATACTATCAAGGCTGTGCTCAATCGTCATTTTAAAGATGAAGGTATCGAACTATGCGTTGTTAGAGTTACTAGAAAAGAAGGGCGATATATAATCGATTTTGTCTCAGATATACCCGATACAGAGCATGCATATTTTAAGAGAATTAGAGAATGGGCTAGAAATTCTCTTAAAATATCTGTTTGCCTGCAGCATTTAGAAAGGTCGGACGGAACTCTGGTGCTTAAAAGCGATTATTTGAAAGTAGCAAGAAACAAATAGGTAATTGCTTATAAAAATGTCACTTGAATTTTTCTCATCGAAGATGACCTCTTTGCTGTAGGGATTCTTCGTACAAGACCATGGAGGAAGCCAAAGCAGGCGCACTCGCGCGATGCGGGTGGCAGGGTCTTAATAAAGAGACAATTTGAAACAAAAGCGAGGATACACACATGGGTATATATCAGGGATATTACACTAACGGTCAAGTAGTACCGGAATCAAGACGGATTCCATATTTGACCGAAAGTCAAATGGTTTACATAATACCGACAAAGAAGAAAAAACCTTCACTCGAATCGGACAACGGGAAAGCTGACGAAGCTGTTGTAAACATTAAATACGACAATGAAGAAAAAGTCTGGATTGCAGTTTCAGATTACCTTGCTCTTGAGTCGGAATCGTATGATGAATTGCTTAAACTGATAGAGGGCGTAACTCAGGATATGATTAATCACAAAGAGTGTCCGGATTTTGATTCTGTTAAGGTGGTTACTGAAAACAGACAGATTTGTATTGATAACATTTTTAAAACCAGAATAATATATATTACACGCGACAGTTTTTGTTTCGCGGATGATGCGTTTGCTCCAAATGTGAAAAAATACGAGTGGCGTGATTCGGATGTGTACCCTGAAAAATATTTCTTTGAAATTTTAGAAAATTATTTTACCGCGAATCTTCCGGCATTTGCCTGGAGAGGTTTTGTGAATGATACCACAAAGATTGCTGATGTGATAGTCAAGAGAGGCGGTTTGGGACTCACAAATGAGATAAAACTGGTAGCAGACTGGAGGGAACTTCTTAGAGATAGCGGGTATGTTCACTTTGTTCATCACGAAACTGAGGATGAACTTCCTGAGACTTCTAAGATGCAATATTCGTTTCGAGAAGTTGAAGATATGTATAAGAAATTATGCCGAAAAAAGGAATATTAAAAATTTAAGAACTGAAAGATGGGAGCGGAAATGAGAGGTAATCAAATGATTATAGAAGATTTTGACATAGACGGAGAAATGATAAGAAATGAAGCGGTAAGGCGTTTGCATTCAAATGAACCCCCGTATGTGGTAAAAGAAGGCGACAAATATGATGTTCATGCCAATAATCTTCATTTTACTTGTTGCTACAGCAATGAAGAGATTGAAAAGATGGCGGATCTGTGCCTTGAACTACTTGAAGAACTAAGGCGCATTAATGAAGCCGGTTATACCGGAGCGGATCTTTTGAAAGCAGAAGAAAGCGCTAAAGGAGATAAAGCATCTATCTTTGAATTTTTTTCTGTTTACAAAACGTTCAAAACGGATAAAATCGAGGAATTAATCGATAAACTTGCTACTACGACAAGAGTTGGTGGTGCATACTATATGATATTGGCAAGGCCTTCTTTTGTAAGTGGAATTTTGTCTGTGTTCGGCGCCGTTATTGACAATTTCAGAGACGCTAGTCTTTATTTTTCCGCGCTATTTATGCTTATTAGGCTCGCAATGCATATGCACTGTGATGAAGAGTAAAACATTACTAGAAAAGGACATCCGATTGGATGTCTTTTTTGATTTCTACCAAATCGTCGGGAATGTGCCAAACACAGCACCCGTATTTGACATTATGGAGAGAAATGCACGAATGAGCCCATTTAGATTAATCATCGGCAGTCTTAGATATGATATATTAGTTCTATATGCTATGTGCAAAAAAATGCACATACAAAATTGTACTATTTAAGTTCAGAAGAACATTTTTATATACTAGGGAGACGAGCTATGTTTGGAACCGGTACAAAGAAAATGCTGAATATGTTGATATTGGAAATTCTCAGGGAATACTCTGATAGTGAACATAGGCTTCTGCAGAAGGATATCATAGACCTACTAAGAACAAACTATGGAATGGACTGCGAAAGAAGATCTATAAAAAATAACATTATCTCTCTTCGTGAGATGGGGTACGATATCGTTTTGGAAAAGGGATACTATCTGAAAACGAGAGAATTTACCGATGCAGAACTTCGCTTGTTAATTGATTGTGTTTTTACTTCCGGCTCTATAACTGATAAGGAAGCTCACCAACTCGTGGAAAAACTTGAAAAGTTCTCTAATAAGTACTTTAAGTCGCACGTGACACATATCCATAGCACTTCCAGTGGAAGGAATGCAGAAAATCAAAAGGTAATGGATTCAATTGCGACCATAGACACAGCAATCTCGAAAGGAAAGAAGATAAGCTTTTCGTATTTGCAGTATGGGATAGATCTCAAACTTCATGCAAAAAGAGATATGAGATACGTTGTAAGCCCATATCAGATGATTAATAACAAAGGCAAGTATTTTCTTATAGGGAATTATGGTGAGTACGATGGTATTTCTCATTATAGGTTAGACCGCATTACAGATGTCGAAATTCTTAACGAGAATAGAAAGCCGATGAAATCTGTAAAAGGCCTTGAGAAGGGGTTCAATATTTCTAAGTTTATATCAGAGCATGTCTATATGTATTCGGGCGATAGTGAGCGTATTAAACTGCGAACTAACGAGAATATGATAGATACGATAATAGATAGTTTCGGAAAAGATATTAGGATAGAACTTGGAGAGGGAAGCGATGTCTTTGTAAGTCTTACTTGCAATCAAAATGCTTTCTTTTTCTGGGCAATGCAGTATGGCCAAAAGATTGAAGTTTTGGCTCCGGAAAGCATAAGAGAGAGATTAAAGCAAGCTGCTTTAGATGCTTACAAAAAGTACAGCTAATGAGCTTGGTTTTGGTGAATTGCCTATGGATAGCGGAAAAGGAATAAAAGTAAAGTTACATAGAGGAGCAACTCAAATTGGTGGAGTGTGCACAGAAGTATTTACGGACAAAACAAGAATCTTCTTTGATTTTGGGTCTCCTTTAGAGGGTGAAGGAAATCAGGATAAACTGAAGATAGATGGTTTGACCCGTGGTATCGCGAATACAGATGCGGTTTTCATCACACATTATCATGGTGATCATGTTGGTGAGGTCCCTGATATATTGCCGGATATTCCAGTATATATGCATAAAACGGCTAAGAGGATTCTACAAGCACAGCAGGAGCACAAAGAAATCTTAGGTCAGATTGTTTGGGCTAAAGAACTCTATGAGCTTAATGCAGAAGAATCTATCACGATAAAAGACATTAAGATTACTCCATTAGAATCGGATCATTCGGCATGCGATTCACTGATGTATCTTGTAGAAGGTTGTGGTAAGAGAGTATTGATTACCGGAGATTATAGGTTACACGGCTTCTATGGCGATAAGGTGATGAAAACCTTTAAAACTATAGGGCATATAGATCTCATGATAACGGAAGGAACTAATATAGATAGAGAATCTCCGTATAGCCATGATGAGAAGTGGGTGGAAGAACAGTTTTTCAAGATACTCAGGGATAATAAATATGTATTTCTTCTTACATCATCTTCTAACACGGACAGAATTGCCGCATTCACAAGAGCGGTTCCTCGTGGAAAACATGCTCTGGCCGATGTCTTTCAGACAAAAATAATGAGAATTGCAGATGAGGAGCGAGAAGAAGCACTGAAATCTCACAAACTCTGGCCATATGATGAAGATAAACGTGATTTGTATGAGCAAAGAGGATTTGGAATGGTTGTTAGGGCAAGTGATAAGTTTATTCCAATTGTAAAGGAATACTTTGAAGGGCACCCAGCCGATACATGCTTAGTTTATTCAATGTGGACGGGGTATAAGAAGAAGTCGGAGATGGCCAAGATGCTTGATATTGCCAAAGGTAAAATAGAGGCAATACATGTGTCGGGGCATATTACGAAAGAAGATTTGGAACAAGTAGTTGATATAGTTAGTCCAAGGGAATTAGTAATACATCATACGCAAGAGCGTGAAAGTAATCGCAGATATATTAATGTTCCTAAACAAGTATATTTGAGAAGTGTAACGGATGGAGAAACTATAATAGTATAGGTAGGAGGTATTGTTATGGAAAACAATAGAAGTATAAAATTTGCTTCTGCATTTACTGAAGGAGGGGCTTTATATGCTTTTGCGAAGAAAGTTATGGATGAGGAAGAACTGGAATTATGTTTTAGGGGTAATGACAATGCAGTAAACATATACTTCAACAACCTGTTAGTGTGGAAAATATACAGTATGCGGAGTGGTTTTAAGGTTGAAGTAAGTTTGCATAAATCAATTACCCCGAATACACGAAAAGAAATTGCGGATAAATTAAAAAATGAATTAGGTTTTGACTCATTATATGAAAATAAAGAAATCAAGAGGTATCCGTCGATAAAAAAGCAGGCGGTTAATAGTGAGTTTGTTAATAAAACGTATGACGTCATCCGACCAATGCTAAATGAGTATTTTGAAGGAGGAAAGCATAAGGAAAAACTGAGGCAACAAGAACTATTCCGTTCTCTTGATGATTATCAGAAACATCATGGATTATACGTATATGATTTAGAACTGCAAGATAAGGGTGAAAGTAAAAAAGGCCAAAATTTGTCGGACATGATTGCAGTTAGATATGAGAGCGGAAAAGCAAATTCTTTAGCGCTAGTTGAGGTGAAATCTACAAAAATAGCATGTTATGATATTAAAAGTGGTATAAAGCCTCATCTGAAAGCTATGTGGAAGTATATTAATGATAGCAATAAAATGGTAGAAAAGAAAAAAGAGGCTTTTGATTTAATAACCCAGTACAAAGAACTGAAAGTAAGGAAAACACCAGATGACATAAAAAGCATAAAAGAAATAGACAAGTATGAAGTAATAATGATTCTGACAGATGATGCTAAAACATTCTATGAAAAAATGAAAGAAGAAATAAATGATTATATCGAAGGGGAAAAGATTAAATGTGTGTTTTACAAATGGGAGAACAAGCAATTAGAAGTCATTGACTAATTCAAGTCTAAAGGGTAAAGGCGATGTGCTAAAAAAGGCACATCGCTTTTTTTATTATAAGGGTAAAGTAGCACAGAATTCTTTAATCGAAAGGACGGCGAAAATGGAAAAAGAAAAACAGTTTTATAGACATGACGAAGAAATTAGGTATAGTCGCTCAATGCACACAGGCCCTATCGGTGATAATTGGGTGAAGGGGACCGAGCAAATTGTAGAGAAATCGGAAGACACCATACCAGACGGAAAGCAAACACCTGACAGCTACATTTTCGGCTTTGAAAAGTTTATCACTTTTGATAAAAACATGATTGCTGTGAACGCTGCAAAGAAGGTGGCACTTAAACCCAAAACCGCATATAATCCGCTTTTTATATATGGGGAGTCAGGGACGGGAAAAACTCATTTATTGAAGGCGATAGAAGATGCTTGTACTAAGAACTATCCCGATATGAGTATTATGTACATTACTTCGGAAGCCTTTTGCAACGATGTTCTTTACGCTTTAAAAAGTGGTGAGTCATGGGAACTATCTGAAATTCGTGACTTATATCGTAACCAGGATGTTCTTCTTATTGATGATCTTCAGTTCCTGATTGGTAAAGATGTTACATTATCGGAATTGTCATTTACTATTGATGCTATTTTGGGCGGAGGAAATCAGATAGTTTTTGCTGCGGATAGACCTCCGAAAGCGTTTAATGTGAGCGCGCATATAAAAACTAAACTGGCAAGTGGACTAGTTGCTGAGCTTAAAGCTCCTAGTAGTTCTGTTAGGCAGAATATTATACATGTAAAAGCAAGCGAATTAGGCATGCAACTGAATGAAGATGTGGTTGAGTATATTTCATCTAATGCCGGCTCGAGTATTGGCGAAATAGAAGGTGCTTTGACCAGTATACTGGCCTACACAGAACTATATAGGCCGGCAGTTTCACTCGAAACCGCAAAGGAAATATTGAAGGATATTTTTGGAACAGAGCAGAACAATTCTGAAAGAGGTCCACAATAAATGTAAAAAGAACAGTAGTGGCCTATTGTACTAAGAAAGGAATAAATTACAATGAAAGACTTTTTTGATGAGATAATTGGGCATGAAGATGTCAAAAAAGAACTTATGATTATTAGCGATATGTTGAGTAACCCTCAAGAGTATCAGAGGTTAGGTGCTGCAATGAATGAAGGTGTTGTTCTTTCGGGAAAACCAGGGACCGGAAAAACAACTATGGCTAATTGCTTGATTGAATCGACTGGTAGAAAGGCATATATAATTCGAAAGAAGGATCCAGATGGACAATTTATAAAGACAATTGCGAGTGTATTCGAGGAAGCTCGGAAGAATGCTCCATCTATTGTACTGTTGGATGATTTTGATAAGTTCTCAGATAAAGATGCTGAAAAGTGTGATGCGGAGGAATTTGTAACAGTACAGTCGTACATTGACGAGTCGAAAGAATATGATGTGTTCGTTATTGCCACGGTTAATGATATCCGAAAAATACCTGATTCGCTTTTGAGAGCCGGAAGACTTGGCAAAAGGCTAAGAATCGGATTACCAAAGAAGGATGAGGCGGTTGAAATTATTAAGCATTATCTTGATAAGTCAGGGAGGTGCGATGATCTAGACGCAAAATCTATAGCAAGGATTCTTGATGGAGAATCGTGTGCTACGTTAGAAAATGTCATTAACAACGCGGCTATAAAGGCAGCGTATAACCGACAAGAGAAGGTTGCTATGCAAGACATAGTTGATTCGTGTTTAGATTTAATTTTTGGTTCTCCTGAAGGAACAGAAGAACTATCCGCTGAAGCAAGGAAAAAGGTTGCATATCACGAAGCTGGGCATGCTGTTGTTTCAGAACTCCTTGATTCGGGAAGCGTTAGTTTGATTTCAATCAGAAAATGCCATGGTGACTATGGATTTGTACGGTATTCCAGATCCGATGTGAATGAAGATTTCAGTTCCGAATATAACGAGAAAATCATAAAAGCATCGCTTGCCGGGAAGGCAACTACTGAATTAGTTTTTGGAGAAACAGATATGGGAGCCAATGCTGATTTGCATAATGCATTTAAGCGTGCAAAGCATTTGATCGATAACCAGTGTATGTTCGGTTTTCAAAGCTGGATAGAGGATGAAAATAGCGTGGTTGCAGCTGAAAATAGAAACAGAGCTATGGCTATGCTATTAGAGAAGAACTATCTCGAAGTAAAAAAGATGTTAGTTGAGCACAGAGAATTATTGGATCGGATGGCAGCAGAATTAGTTGAAAAGACTACGCTAC
This sequence comes from Lachnospiraceae bacterium, assembly GCA_024680435.1. Lineage (GTDB taxonomy): Bacteria > Bacillota > Clostridia > Lachnospirales > Lachnospiraceae > UBA1258. The sequence continues at coordinate 636 of JAILCK010000162.1, read as the reverse complement.
TATACTCAGATGTACAAAGAATAATATCGGATGCGAAAAGTGAGATAAGTGTTGTGTAATGGCCTTCGGGAACAGTGATAGCGATAGTGGTTAATTGATTGATTTACGTGTAGACTTAGGCTTTCTCGTAATCTACACGTAAATAGTCGAAAATGGCGAAGAGGAGACTACGTGGGAAATGACAATTCTTTGTGTCATCCACGTAAAAGGACCACAAATCCCATTCCCAGGGACCGGTTTGGATATCCTTTTTAGTGCGGAAGATGGGACTTGAATTTTTTCAGAATCTCACAAACTCAGTAAGAAAGGAGGTTCTGACGCCGTCCCCCTACGAGGGAATCCCTTTAAAATCTGTTCGAAGAAGGTCAATCTGTTTCTTGTAATAGTCCACTGCTCATTAAATAGCCGTTAACGTTACCGAAATTGTCAAAAGTGTAAAAGTGGTAACGTTAACCTGAGTATTCATCATTCAATATTGTTCAGCCCGTCATAAAGTTCGTTGAAGGATTTCATTTTGCTGCATCTGCCATAAGATAAATCTTTGTCATCACCAAACTCAAGCAAAAAGCACTTCGCCAGTTCTTCAACAGTCTGTTCCAATGCGTTGAAAAACTGATTATAAGCAAAGTTCCATGC
>JAILCK010000303.1 GCA_024680435.1 Lachnospiraceae bacterium | reverse complement strand
GCATCGGTACTTGTGGTTGACGATGTAAAAATAAACCTTATGGTTATTACAAGCCTTTTAAAATCCACTAAGGTAGTCATTTCTACCGCAAAGAACGGAAAAGAAGCCATTGAGATGTGTAAAAAGAAACACTTTGATCTAATCTTAATGGACCACCTTATGCCAAACCTTGACGGAATAGAAACCTTATCCATAATAAGAGAAAGCGTTATGGACGGACAAAACTCCGATACCCCCGCCATAGCCCTTACGGCTAATGTAGGATACGGAAACAGAGAAGACTACATTAAAGCAGGCTTTACGGATTATCTTCCCAAACCTGTAAGCGGAGCTGACTTGGAAGAAAAATTATTAAAGTACCTTCCGAAGAAACTTATAAGCAAACGCAGTGTTTGACGCACATATAAGATAATGTGAAAACTGAATTAATCCAAAGAAAAACGATTTATTTATTGAGTAAATTATATCTTTACTCATTAAAAATAAATATTTTATGATTTTTTACTGTTAATTCCTTGTTATTTTTGATTTACTACTATATAATTAGTCAATGGAGGTGCAGAAATATGGCTGTTTCATACAATAAACTTTGGAAAAGATTAATCGATGAGAAAATGAGCGCGGCAGAACTTCGTAAGGCTGCTGATATTTCTCCTAACACCATGACAAAGTTCCACAAAGAGGAGCTTGTATCCATGGATGTATTATGCAGAATCTGCAGTATTTTGCATACCGACTTCGGCGATATTGTTGAATATATCCCCGAAAAATAGTGGAAAACTAAAACCGAAAGTAACCACCGATGCAGTGAGCGTTGGTGGTTTTTTCATTTAGGCTTATGATATTCGAAGCCGTCAGACCGATGCAGAAAAATGTGCCTGTGCTTGCACAAAGGCGCATTTGATTGCAGCGGGATGAAGGGTGCGAAGCACCATGAGCACACTTGATGAGCAATCGTAGCGCTTTGCGCGGGAAAGCCCGGAACGGGCGGATTGCGAATCATAGTGCGCGGCTTCGAATATCATAACCGGATGGAAATGAGCCCGTGGCGAATCTTATTAATCAGTGTTAAAATGGTTTTATAGCAAGTGTATGTGTTAAGGGGTAAACATGGACATTTCTCAAATTAAAGAATTGAATGCTTCGGAAACCAGAAGCATAACAAGATCGCAGATTGAAGATGCCACCGAATTTTTTATAAAGGATTCGGAGGCGGAAGCTGAGTATATTTCCGACTTTATAACCTTTTATTTTAAGGTATCAAGAAGTGCCGGAGAATTCGACATTGACCGCCTGCATTTTTGCACGCAGAAATATGCCGCCAATATCTCAAGAAGGCCGGAGCTAAAAAAACTTCATCTGCCTTTTTTGTATATTAAAGAAATTGAGTATTACATGATGGTGAACTCATACTCGGAGTGCGTTCGCTGCATAAACAAAATCCTGGACATGGAAGACGTTCCGGATTTTTGCATGGGTGCGGCCCTTTCTCAGGCTGTTGACATCTTCATTAAAAGCGGTATAACCAAAGAAGCCGTAAAGTATGTTGATGCCATGAAGACCTTTGTCACCCTTTGTGACCTTCCGCCAAGAAACCTTATTATGCTTGATTGCAACCTTCTTCAGGCTTACGCATTTCTTGGAAAAAGAAAAGAGTATGAATATCAGTTAGTCAGAATAGAAAAATACAGCGATGCCTCCATAGATAAAGAAGTAAGAAGCGTTGTTATTCTTTATGTTCTTGGGGCTAAGGCCTTAATCGATATGGAAAAGGTACCTACGGATACCTACATAAACGACTTTTGCGTGCTTATGGAAGGCGGAGTCTTTAATAATGATGTTACCGCCGACTATTCCGAAGTCATGATCCCTATCTTAAGATGGCTCAAAGGCCGCATGGAAACAAGAAAACTGGTGCAATACGCCACAATGATGATTTCAAGATGCGAGACCATTGCGGATAAGCTTGATATGTACTGTGTTTTGATAGATGAGTTTGGCTTAGACAGGACAGAATACAGAGATTTCTTTGATGATTACTTTAAAACCTTAAGGCTCTTTGCGGATAACAGTAAAGAAGCTCACAGACACGAAGTAATCGGTGAAATGTTATCATACGAGGTAGAACGCCAGTATAAAAAGAGAGCCCTCACAGACGAGCTTACACAGCTTGGAAA
>JAILCK010000299.1 GCA_024680435.1 Lachnospiraceae bacterium | reverse complement strand
TAAACTTCCATTCTTCTGTCATGAGTGTGACAAGGCATTGAGTTCCATACGGAACCTTCTTCCAAGTGAGTCATGCCCATTTCAAGCTGACAGGTCTCAACCTGTCCCGGAAGAATGAATTTATTTATGGTTCTGTGATTGGCTTCAGCCAAAGAACCAAGTTCCTTTTTATTCTCAGGCTTAACAATAACCACATCTTCCGAAGGAGTGCCCGAAAGCTTTATAAGCTTTGTGGGGTATGTCTTGTGGGCAGGTGCAGAGTTAATGTAAAACTTTGCGGGACTGTTTTTGTCATCACTTTCAAAAACAATATCCTTTGAGCCCATACCGATGTACATGGCCTCTTTGTGGCCTACGTTATATTTCTTGCCATCGATTGTGATAGAGCCGGGAGCTCCGATATTAATAACCCCCATTTCCCTTCTTTCAAGGAAATATTTAGCTCTAAGCTCATCTCCCGCTTCAAGCTTTAAGGGCTTTACGGGAACCGCAGAACCTGTAATGATTCTGTCGATATGAGAATAAACAAGCTTTATCTCATCCTTTTTAAACAAATCATCGATTAAGAATTCTTCTCTTAACCTGGCTGTGTCGTAATTCTTTACGTCTTTGGGATTCGACGCTGTTCTTACTTCCATAAGTACCTCCTTTTGAAACTTTCATATTTAGAGTATAGCAAATAAATTTTCAAGTTTCTTTTCATTTTCAGCTAAAAACATTGCAAAAAATGAACTGATGTAAGTGCTTACATTTCTTTTGTAAAGAAAAAGAGCTATTTGCTCTTTGACTTTATCTTTTTTTTGGTCTTATCGAAGGTTTCCGATATCATTTCACCGGTCTTATCTATAGTATCATTAATTCTTTGCTCGGTTTTGTCAATAGCCGTATCGATTTTTTCTTTGGTTTCTGTAAGTAATTCCCTTACGGCTTCTTTTTTCTCGTTTACATCCTCCATAATCATGTCCTTTGCTATATCCACATAGGACTTTGTAAATGTAGAAAGAAACGCTTTTGTATCATCGTCTATATCGCCGGCGGCTTTAATGGCTGCCTTTGTATGCTTTATTACCGATTTTGAAAACTCAATTGTGGTATCAGCCATTGAGGCATCCAATATATAAGATGCAATATCTATGAATCTTTCAAGCTCTTCTTCGGACAAAGAAACTATCCAGTCATTCATGGATTTTAAAGCTTTTTTATGAGTAGGCGTTAAAGAAGCCCTTTTAAAATGCCCCTTTGCAATCACCCATTTATAAGGATTGTGCTGTGAAAGCCCCAAAGCCTTTGCCTCAACCACCATGTAGTCATCATCGGTATTTAAAATCATTCCCACAACGGAAGATTTCGGAATGATGCGCTTTACTCTATCTTTAATTGTGTTATAAGTTTTTTCTCTTAAAAATGATTTTTTAAAACCGGGACCGTCAAAGCAAAAGATTTCTTTTATTCGCTTCTTTGCTGAAATTCTGGCAAACATTGAAGAATAAAGAGCAAGGTTTCCGCCCTTTGAATGGCCAGACACAAAGAAGGGTCCCTTTACATATTTACTTACATCGTTAATGTATTTAACGCTTAATTTTTGACCACCTACGGGCTTATTAAGGGCAAGGCGCAAATCTTCCTGCCAGCCCACCATATTTTCATCCGTTCCTCTAAAGGTTAAAAGAACTGTTTTTTTGTCGAGTATATATGTGATTGCCGCAAATTGGGTTCCTGTTTCTTCCTCCACCTTATTTATATGAAAGCACATTTTCATGTCTTTAAAGCGTTTTGAAGAAACCAAAGCCTCAAACAAGGCTCTGTTGTCTTTTTCATATCGATAATCAAAGAAAAGGTCGTTATAGTTTTCGCTGTTTTGAAGGTCAAATAAAGACACCTCTTCTTTTGACATTTCCTTCATTAAATTATCGAATTTAAGATAAACAAACTGGCTTAAAACAAGTGCATCTTCCTTTGAAAACGCACGCTCCGAAAAAAGCTTATCCCCTTTTTCTTTTACATAGTCGACAATATTTCCCATATAAGTCCTCTTAGAACTTGGCGTTTATATTACCTATGTTCTTAATGTGCAAAGAAATGGATCCGTCCTGATTTGTTTCAAACACTACATTATCGTTTTCGTATTGGTCCATGGGAATCTTAATTTCAATTCCCGTATCAGTAACCAAACACTGTCTTTGGAAGCGCTTTGTGGTGGATTCGCTTTGAGGAAGCACATCTTCTTTTACAAGATTGTACTTTTCCATTTTATCCTGGTAAGCGGTCCTTAAGTCTTCTCTGTCTTTAAATACAAGGTCCCCCAACTCTTCAACCACAAATCCGCCGTTTTTATTTAATTGCTCGCAGATAACGGCCTTTGCCTTCATGTTTGGCTCGTATCTGTCTCCTTCATCAAAGGCTTCGTTGTTAACGCTCTCAATTGCTTTTTGCACAATCTGAAGCTTCTTTTTGTCGCTTAACTTTGTCTTACACTTTAAGTAAAGTTCGCTAAAGTAATCTTCTTTCTTTCCGTTTATTTCAGCTTTCTTTTCTATAAGCCAAACCGCCAAATCATTAAGCCTTATAACACAGGCTTCCTGAAGGCGCTGACCTTCTGTAGGAAGAAGCTCTTTGTAAGAAAAGACTTCGTTTCTTATCATGTTTTCAGTAGGCACCGACCTGTGAGTGTACATGGTCTTATAGTTCATCTTTAAAAGTGCCAGATATTCAAGGGAATCGCTTACAAATCTAACCACAAACAAATCTGCCGAAGGAATGTCTATGTTTGCATTCATAATTGAATAAAGGTTTCTTGCAAGCTCTTTACTTATTTCCACAAATCTTTCGTCATCATATTCATTAAGAATTTGATATACTTCAGACTCGTTTTTATGAAACTCGCATTTCTTTGAATCGTCTCCCGCAAAGATTTTTGCGATGTGCTCTTTAATAAATTCAGAAAGCTCCGATCCAAACTCTAAACAGTCGTCAGATAAAACCGGCTCTCCCTGCGTTGAATCAAGTATGTGTAAAATAACGCTTCGTAATCTTATTTCTTCTTTAACCACTTTTATTTACCGCCGTAATAATGTTTTAAGAGAAGGTCCACCACTCTCGAATAGGACTTTGCTCCGTCCTCAACACCGTTAAGTGTAAGGTTTGTTTCAATAAAGGTATCCGACGCCTTTTGGATGGTCTCTGTTTTAAACCAGGCATCCTTATTAACCTCTTCCCAAGCTTCATCCGTTAAAAAGGTTTCATCAAAAATTACTTTATCGGAAATTTTTGTAAGTGAATTTCTTATATCAGGCTCTAAGGCAAGCTCTGTTTTTAAGGCATTTTCAACGTAATAAAGAGCATTTAAATATCCGCTGTATACAAAGAAAGAATCCTTAGAATTAAAGCACCCAAGTATTGATAAAAAGGTAGCTTCGTCTTCTAAAATAAAACCTTTAAAATGAGCCAACTCATGGCACATGGTAACAGGTTTGTTGGCTATATACATCAGGTTATTGTAGTTTGATTCCAAAGAAAAAGGAAAATAATAACCCATTATGTATTGCTGGCTCATAAAGTCTGATTTTAAAAAGGGCTTAGGCGTTGTGTAGTAGCCTGATAATCTCTGAAGGTACTCATCCAAAGAGTTTGCCTCTCCGTTTTTAACCCTTTCTTTTGCAGGTTCGCCAAGGGCCTGCATGGAAACCATTGCCTGGCTTCTTAAATCAGAATTGTATATTATTTCTCCCTTATCGTTTCTTTCAAAGGACTCGGAAAGTTCATTTGCCGTGGTTACAAGCTTCTCTCTTAGGTCGATTAAATCCTGCCTGTTAAACTCGTAATTTACCTCCGAATAAATAGGGGTGGTGTGATAGAGTACAAAGCAGTTTTGCACCAAAAGAAGGCATATAACAATAATAAGTTTAAAGAAAATACCGCTGTTTATAAGGCTAAACTTTTTTAAGGTTTCTTTTCCGTCGCAAAAATTTACAAATCTTAAAAGCCAGATAACAAGGGTGAATACAGTGTATCCCACAAAGAGAAATATCATTAATTCTCCGATACTTATCTTTATCCTTCCAAACAGTCTTCCGTAGGTGTTTGTAAATATGGGGAATATGTGCATTGCGTAAAAGTCAGAAAACCCGGTTACCTTCCATGAAAGCACCAGCTGACAAGCCGCAAGAGCCATTAAAATTAGCCAAAACAGTACTTTAGTTTTCTTCAAGATTTCCTCCAAGTTCCCGCATAGAAAAGAACCAGCATGGGGAATATTTCAAGACGTCCCGCAAGCATATCAAAAATAAGCACTATTTTTGAGCAATCGGAAAACATAGAGTAGTTTCCTGTGGGACCAACCATTCCAAGACCGGGACCAATGTTACCCGCCATGGAAATTACGCTTGTAAAGGATGTCTGAAAATCAAAATTATCTATGGATACGATGATGGTTGATAAAATAACCAAAATCGCATATGCAATAAAGAAGGATTGAACGCCCTTGATGGTTTCTTCCATGACAGGCTGTGAATCCATTCTTATCTTTCTTACACTTCTTGGATGAGTAAGGTGAGACAATTCTCTTCCGATGGTTCTAAATAAAATCAAAAGTCTTGAAACCTTGATACCGCCCGCTGTGGCGCCTGCGCATCCGCCTATTACCATGGTGCACACTAAAATCGTCTTTGCAAGGGTCGGCCAAAGATCGAAATCAGCTGTTGAAAAACCTGTGGTACTCATGATTGAAGCTATCTGGAAAGAAGCATGATGGAAGGCTTCGCCGTAAGAAGAATAGTTTCCTCTTACCAAAAGAGTGATAATCAACGCACCTGCCAAAAGTATCAATAAATAGGTCCTGATTTCTTCTATCTTAAAGAAGTCTTTTATCTTTCCTTTAATGATTAAAAAGTATGCGTTAAAGTTAACACCACATAAAATCATGAAAATAATAACGATTGTCTGAACGGCTGAAGAATAAGCGCCAAGGCTTGCATTCCACCTTCCGAATCCCCCCGTACCCATGGTTGAAAATGAAAGCACAAAAGCGTCAAAAAGAGGAACCTTAGCAATAAGTAAGCTTATAATAAGCACTCCTGTAAGGCCCATATACATTCCGTATAAAATCTTTGCGGTATCTTTTACCTTGGGAACAAGTTTTCCTACGTCGGGTCCCGGGCTTTCTGCCTTCATAAGGTGCATGTTGTGGCTTCCCGAAAGAGGCACAACCGCCATGATAAACACAAGCACGCCCATACCGCCGATCCAGTTTGTAAAGCATCTCCAGAACATGCAGGTGTAAGACATTGCTTCAACGTCCGTTAAAATGCTGGCACCTGTTGTGGTGAAACCTGAAACCGTTTCAAATACAGCGTCCACATATGAGGGAATCGCTCCGGTTATAACAAAGGGAATTGCTCCCACCAAAGAAATCAATATCCAGGATAAAGAAACCGTTACAAAGCCTTCTCTTGCATAAAAGACTTTGCTTTTAGGTAAAAACTTGCTTCCAAAAGTACCAAGTGCCAAGGCGCACAAGGATACGATCAAAAAGCAGAGTCCGTCTTTTTCTTTGTATATTAAAGATACAATTACGGGTAAAAGCAAAAATACAGCTTCAAATTGCAGTACCCTGCTTAAAATATATCTTATTATCGACTTGTTCATTTAAATCACTCCAAAATATCGCTAATATCGGAAAATCCGGTTTCCGTGGTAACTACCACCACTCTGTCTCCTTCCAAAATCTTACTTGATCCGTTGGGAGTCTCCACAATTCCTTTATGAATGATGCTTGCGATAATTACGTTTTGCTTAAGCTTGCCGTTAAGCTCTGAAAGTGGCTTGTTTGTAAGGGCAGATGAATCCTTTACGATAAATTCAAGGGCTTCCGCCTTACCCTGGTTAATCTGATACAAAGCTTCGATATCGGAATCCACGGTATTTGACATAGCACGCACATACTTAACGATTTCTTCCGCCGTAAGGAACTTAGGGTTAATGATACTTCCTAAATTCATGTCACCGATAATATCTTCATAAGCACTTCTGTGAACCTTTGTAACAAGCTTTGCTTTGGGGTTAACCTTCTTTGCATAAATGGACATCATAACGTTTTCTTCATCGTGATTGGACAAAGAAACAAAGCTTTCGGTGCTCTCGATTCCCTCTTCGCCAAGTAAGGATTTATCGCTTCCGTCACCGTTAATGATAATGGCTTCGGGCAAAGCTTCCGCAAGCTCTTCGCAGCGCTTTTTGTCTCTTTCTATAATCTTTACGTCAACACCGCTTTGGATAAGCATTTTTGAAAGATAGAAGCTGGTTTCACCACCGCCCACTATCATACAGTTTTTAACCTTACCCTGATTTAGGTTAATGGCCTTAAAGAAAAGGGATGCCTTTTTACCTGTACCTATTACGGATACTTTGTCCCCTTCGCTAAGCTCGAATTCACCGTTTGGAATAAGTGTTTCCGTACCTCTTTCAACGATGCAAACAAGTACATCTGTATTAAGCTTTTTATGCATAGTTTTAAGAGCCATTCCTGAAAGAGGGCTTTCGCTTGTAACTTCAAATTTTAAAAGCTCTACCTTTCCCGCAGCAAAAGTATCGATTTCGATTGCCGTAGGGAATTTTAAAAGTCTTGCTATTTCTGCCGCAGCGCTAAGCTCGGGGTTAATGGACATTGAAAGGCCAAGCTCTTCTTTTATAAAATCAATTTCTTTTTTATATTCGGGATTACGTACTCTCGCAATGGTATTCTTGGTGCCCGCCTTCTTTGCAAGCAAGCAGCAAAGAATGTTCTTTTCATCGGACTCTGTGGTGGCTATAAGTAAGTCCGCGGTTTGCACCCCTGCCTGAAGCAAAACGTCAAGTGTGGAACCGTTTCCTTCGATAGCCATTACATCAAGCTCTACCGATAAATCTTTAACTTCCTGTATGTCGTTATCGACAATTGTTACGTCGTGGCCTTCTTTACTTAAGGATCTGGCAATTGATCCTCCCACGTTACCGCAACCTACAATTACTATCTGCATTTAAATATCCGTCCTCTATACTTCTTCTGGTTCTTCTTCTTTGAAAATTCCTTCTTCTATTGCCCTGAATTTGCAGCCTTCTTTGGCATTTCCGATTTCGCAAATTGTGGCAAAGTCTTCAGCCTCGCAGCTTTTGCATGCGGGGCAGGGCATACTTACGCCGCACATTTCCCGCGGCACGCCTTCATTTCTTGCGTTATGTTTGCAGTCAAAGCACCAACACTTGTTACACTGCTTAAAGAGCTGTTCGGAGTTACCTTTGCTTCCCGATTTTGAAGGCTTAGCTTCCGGCTTTTTAGGCTCTTCTGTGATTGCTGCAGCCTTTGCCTCTTCGGCCTTCTTGGCTTCTTCAGCTTTCTTGGCTTCTTCGGCTTTCTTTGCTTCCTCAGCTTTCTTCGCCTCTTCAGCCTTCTTTGCTTCCTCTGCTTTTTTCTTAGCCTCAGCTATAAGGCGTTCTTCTTCTCTAAGCCTTTTTTCAAGCTCAGCCTGTTTCTTTCTTTCCTCCGCTTCAAACTCTTCGTCTAAGTCTTCAAACACGATGGAAAGCTGCTTTGGCTCGTCTTTTTTAGGCGTATTTTTAGGCTTTTTAGGCGCCTTTGCCTCATGCACTCTTACCGTTGCGCCCTGGTCATCCGTGTATTCACTTAATAGTCCTAAGAAGTCCATTTGGCCTTCGGTAATCTTTGTGCTCATAAGTGTTATTATACTATTTTTTTATTTGAAAGTGAACGTCTCCACTTTAGGAAATATTTAACCATAGAGGACACGTGAAGTTTAAAAAGTGCAAGATTTTTGTGTGACCCTTTTTCCCATTTATGAATAACGGAGGTCCCAGGAAAGTAAAGCAAATTGCTTACATTGTTTACTCTTTTACAAAGGTCTGCATCTTCCATATAAAGAAAGAATCTTTCATCAAATCCCTTAAGTTTTTTAAATAAATCTGTCTTAATCACCAAGAAACTGCCCTGTGCAAAGGGAACCTGAAACGGCTTATCATAATCCATATCCTGCATGGTGTGATATGCTCTTCTTTTCTTAAAGCCGCCCTTAATAAACATTCTTATAAACATATCAAATACGGTAACTTCACGCCTGTATACCTTTAATAAATTACCTTCTTCATCCGTAATTCTGGGTACGCACATGCCGCAATCACTTTCATCCATAAAAGAAACTATCTTAGAAAAAGCATCTTCTTTTAAAAGGATGTCGGGATTAACTATGGCGTGATACTTTGAATCAAGTTTATCGATTATAACATTGTGGCCCCCACCAAAGCCTAAGTTCTTACCTGTACTTATGTAAACCACATTAGGCTTCTTTTCAAGCTCTTTCAACGTGTTTTCTTTGGTGCTGTTATCCACAATATAAATTGTCATTGAAATAAAATCGGGAGTCCATCGTAAGATAGACTCCACTGCATTTTTCACATCTTCTTCGTCGTTGTAAGCAACAATCGAAACAGACAAATCTTTCATTAAACGGCTCCGTTTCCTTTAAAAACTACCACTATTGTTTTAAACAAAATTCTTATATCCATTCCTAAATTCCAGTTTGAAATATAGGCTGTATCCAAAGCTACCACATCTTCAAAATCGGTAATATCGGATCTTCCGCTTACCTGCCACATGCCGGTTAAGCCGGGCTTTATGCCAAGACGAGCTCTGTGGTGAGCTTCGTAGTTTACAAATTCATCTTCTGTGGGAGGGCGGGTGCCTACCAAACTCATATCGCCCTTTAAAATATTCCAAAACTGAGGAAGCTCATCGATTGAATACTTTCTCATAAATCTTCCGATGGGGATGATTCGAGGGTCATCTTCAATCTTAAACATATTTCCCGAAATCTTGTTTTGGTCTTGAAGCTCAGCCTTCATTTCTTCGGCATTTACATGCATTGATCTAAACTTATAAAGCTTAAATTTTCTTCCGTTTTTACCCACTCTTACCTGCTTAAAGAAAACAGGTCCGGGAGATTGGCTCTTAATAATGGGGGCAAAGATTATAAATGCAATTCCGCAAAGAATGAGCCCCACAATGCCTCCCAGTATATCAAGAAGTCTCTTTATGATTATCTGCCTGTTTGAAGCGATATTCATACAGGAAGTCATTACAAGATAATTGCCCAAAGGCTCCACCACTTTTCCGGGTGAAAGCTTTGAATTATGCATTATCTTAAAGTGGACGGTTACGCCCATTTCCAAAAGTTCATCAGAAATGAATTCGGATTTTAAAATATCATTACTGTTTATAAATACTTCGTCAACCACGTTTGTGCGCACATAATCAAGGAAGTTTTCGGCATTGGCCACAACAGGAACGTCTCTTATAATGTCCCCTTCCCTGTTTTTATCCATAATAACTATGCCCTTAATTACGTAGTTACGATATCTGTTTTTTTCAAATTCTTTTATGCATTCTTCCACTCCGTCATTGGCAGTAAAAAGAACCATTATGGCCCTGTTTTTATCTTCCACCACTCTTCGGCGCACATGGTTTTTCCAAAAGATTCTGAATACATAAGTTACGGGTATTGAAAGCGCCCAGGTTCCGTATAAAACTACACGCGAATAAGCTTCGGCGTACTTCATACCAAACACGTACATAACAAGCAATCCGAAGGATAAAGAAACACTTACGACAACTTTTTTAAATTCCTGGATTTTATCTCGCCTTAAGATATCTTTGTAAGGCTCCAAAAAGAAAATGACACAAATCTGAATAAGCACAAGGACAACACCCAGACGATCATACCAATCGCTGTCATAGGGAAGCCCCGGTCCTATTTTATATCTATATAAAATTATGTAAGCAAACTGGGCACAAAGAATATCAAAAATAGTGAAATCCAAGTGCTTCATCCAACTTCGTTTTTCACGTCTGTACATAGAATAACCTCGTAAGACAATAGTCTAACCTAAGTTAATAATACTATCTTACGAGGTCGATTTACAATTAAGACTTTATTAATCTTTATATATTTTTATTTTGCAACTTCGTCGTCGGGAAGAGCTATCTTTTCTTCCACTACTTTCTTCTTTTCATAACACTTAAACGAGAAGTCGATTTCGCCCTTATCAAGCTTAGGTGTGATTAAAGAAACAAGCGGTACTATTACAAGGCCTGCAATCATTGCCCAGGCACCCGCATTGATGGGTGACATCCATGAAAATACCATGTTTGCGACTGTGATACCAACTCCTGCCACAAAGCCTGCCCAAACGCCGAGTCTTGTAGTCCCCTTCCAGTAAAGACCGTAAACCAAAGGTGCCAAGAACGCTCCTGCCAAAGCTCCCCATGAAATGCCCATAAGCTGTGCAATAAATGTGGGAGGGTTAATAGCCATAACAACGGATACAACAATAAACACAACAATGAATAATCTCATGATTAAAAGTTGTTTCTTTTCGCTTAAATCAGCTTTAAGATTAGGCTTTATTAAGTCAAGAGTAATGGTGGAACTTGATGTAAGCACCAAACTTGAAAGCGTCGACATTGATGCAGAAAGCACAAGCACCACCACAATTCCTATAAGCACATCCGGTAGTTTTGAAAGCATTGTGGGGATGATGGCATCGTATACAAGCTTTCCGTCAACGGTAATGGCCGAAACATCTGCCAAACGTCCGAAACCACCTAGGAAATAGCACCCTCCTGCCACAACGATTGCAAAGAAAGTTGAAATGATGGTTCCCGTCTTAATGGAACGCTCATCTTTAATGGCATAAAATTTAGATACCATCTGAGGAAGCCCCCAGGTTCCGAGAGATGTTAAGATTACAACTCCAAGTAAGTTTACAGGGTCAGGGCCAAAGAAAGAAACATAAGCGCCCTTAAGCCCTTCCGTTACCGCATATTCACTCTCCATTTGAGAAAGAGTTTTATATGCTTCAAAGAACCCGCCGTTTGAATTTAAAACCGCTACAACAACTGCCGCGATACCAAAGAGCATTATGATGCCTTGCACAAAGTCGTTAATGGCCGTTGCCATGTAGCCACCCAAGATTACATATACAGCAGTAAGAATCGCCATTACAAGCACGCAAACGATGTAAGGAATGTTAAAAGCCATTCCAAAAAGCCTTGATAATCCGTTATATACAGAAGCCGTATAGGGAATCAAGAATATAAATGAAATAAGCGCAGCCACTATTCTTATGGCCTTTGAATGATATCTTTTTCCAAGGAAATCAGGCATTGTGGCCGTTCCCAAGTGCTTACTCATAACCCTTGTTCTTCTTCCCAAAACAACCCAGGCCATGAGTGAACCAATAAGTGCGTTTCCGATTCCTATCCATGTGGAAGAAAGGCCGTATTTATAGCCAAACTGTCCGGCGTAACCCACAAACACTACGGCACTGAAATATGATGTACCGTAAGCAAAAGCCGTAAGCCACGGTCCTACCTTTCTTGACCCAAGCACAAATCCGTTAACATCCGTTGCCATTTTGCGTGAGTACATTCCCACTCCTATCATGACACCGAAAAACACAAGCAAAAGCAAGATTTTTACTACCATTTTCTTTTCTCCTATATCCCATTACTTTTTCGCATAGACGCTTTAAAGCATTAAAGCACAAAGAAATTATATCGTGTCACTTGCTTTGTGTCAATAAAAAAGACTTGGTTGTATACCCCATAAACCTAAGTTTTTATTGGCATTTTAATCTCGTTGTGCTACTATTTAGCGGTGATATTTAAATATATGTATTGGAGTTAGATTAATGACTAAAGAAAGATTTTTGCACCTGGCAAAAGAATGGGCATTACTTACCCTGGCAACGGTAGTGCTTGATATAGGTGTATATGTATTTAAATTCCCCAATAATTTCTCTTTCGGAGGAGTTACGGGCGTAGCTATTTTGCTGGGTAAGCTTTTTTCTTTAACCCCCGCAACATACAACTTTATAATCAATATGGCACTTCTGGTTTTGGGATTCATTTTCCTTGGCGGAAAGTTTGGATTAAAGACAGTATATGTAAGCACTCTGTCTTCTCTCTTACTTAGCTTAGCAGAAAAGCTTTTCCCTATGGACGGCCCCCTTACAAATCAGCCGGTGCTCGAACTTTTCTTTGCTATCGTGCTTCCTTCGGTTGCCGCAGCTATTCTTTTTGACATGGGCGCAAGCGGTGGCGGAACAGACATTGTTGCAATGATAGTAAAGAAATACACGCACTTTAACATAGGTACCGCGCTTTTTATCGTAGACTTAACAATCACCATTTGTGCTTGCTTTGTATTTGACATTACAACCGGTCTTTTCTCATTCACAGGCCTTATGGCAAAGTCACTTGTAATCGATGGTGTAATCGAAAACATTAACCTTTGTAAATACTTTACAATCATCTGCGATGACCCGAAGCCCATATGTGACTTTATTATAAACACCCTTCATAAAAGCGCCACCGTATATAAGGCAGAAGGCGCCTACGAGCACCACGAAAAATCAATCGTGTTATCCGTTATGAAAAGAAGCCACGCGGTTCAGCTTCGAAACTTCATAAGAAGGACCGAGCCTCATGCTTTCATAATGATTACAAACTCATCCGAGATCATAGGCAAAGGATTCAGAGGATTTAACTAAAGCAAAATAAAAAACACCCGTCCATACGGACGGGTGTTTCCATTCTATTCGTATCTTAATGCTTCGATGGGGTCCATCTTGGCTGCTTTGTTGGCGGGGTAATATCCGAAGAATACACCGATTGCCATTGATACTGAAATACTTAATATGATACTTGAAACTGATGGCGATGCAGGAGTTCCAAGGGCGGCCGCAAGACCTGTACCTGCCAGAACGCCTAAGATGATACCAATGATACCACCTATGATACATATAACCACTGCTTCCACCACAAACTGAAGTCTGATGGAAGAATTGGGAGCGCCAAGGGCTTTTCTTGTACCGATTTCACGGGTTCTTTCTGTGATGGATACAAGCATGATGTTCATAACACCTATACCGCCTACCAAAAGGGCAATGCCCGCAACTATCGCAATGGCTGTTGTAATTGATCCAAGCATGGTGTTAAAAGATTCAACCATGGTCTTTAAGCTCATTGCATCAACCATCAACGCTCTGCTGTTTCTGTAAGCTGTGGTGTTGTAAAAGCTCTTTATTTTACCTGCAAGCTTATCCGCATCAGCTCCGGACTGACCTATTACATCAAAGGAATAATAGTAATCCTTATGCGAAAGTTCTTCCGCAGCTCTTAAGGGGATGTAAAGGTCTGTAACATTATCTGAGTTTCCCATAAGGGCCGAAGTCATAGCGGACTGTTCAACCTTGTAAATACCGATTATTGTAACGGGATAAAACTTATCGCCGATATATACGTTTACGGTTTTTCCAAGGGCTTCCGCATTTACACCCTTATAAAGCTTTTCAACATACTTTTCGGAAGCAATGGCAAGCATTCTTGCATCCTTCATTTCTGCTTCGCTAAAGAATCTTCCGTCTACCATTTCGATGTTTGCGGAAATAAATTTTCCTACGCTTGCACCAAGTAAGTTAACGTATGCAACCTGCGAGTTTTCTTTTACTTCTCCCTGGCCTACGCCCTGGGTCAAAGAAACCGCATAGATTTCATCGGGAAATGCTTCACATAATTCTTCAATCATTTCCTTTGAAAACAGATCGGATTCATTAAGAGCGACCTTTGTGGGGTCATCTGCCTTAAATACATATCCTTCTTCGGTTACTTCGTCTTCAGTATCTTTGTAGTTTAAGTATACCTGTACGTTGTTTGCACCAAGGGATGACATGGAATCGTTTACCTGTGCGGTAAGTGAATTACCTACTGTCATGATGGCTATAACCGAAGAAATACCGATTATGATACCAAGCATTGTAAGGAGGGCACGCATCTTGTTTGCAAGCAAACTTGAGAATGCAAGTCTTACGTTTTCAAAGAATAACATTATGCACCCACCTCCTTCTTTTCTTCATTTGCTTCCATAGAAGGAGCCTTATTTGTACCTTTTCTTTCTCCTATGATTAGGCCGTCTTTAATGGTGATTATTCTTTCACACTCTTCCGCAAGTTCCGGTGAGTGGGTGATTAAAACTACTGTCTTACCCTGCTCTTTATGAAGCTTATGGAAGATATCCATTACAAGGCGTCCTGTCTGAGAGTCAAGAGCACCTGTAGGTTCGTCGGCTAAGATTATTGCAGGGTCGTTTGCCATGGCTCTTGCTATGGCCACACGCTGCTTTTGACCACCTGAAAGTTCTTCGGGAAGGTGCTTCCTTCTTTCTTCCATTCCCACAAGTTCCAAAAGCTCTTTTGCTCTCTCGCTTCGCTCTTTAGCGCCAAGGCCTGCATAAAGCATTGGCATTTCCACATTCTTTTGAGCGTTTGTCTTTGCTATTAAGTTGTAGGTCTGAAATACAAATCCTACTTTTGAATTTCTGATTTTAGATAACTGGGCATCTTTTGCCTCAGTTACGTTTACACCGTCAAGTAAGTATTCTCCTTCGGTGGGGCGGTCCAAAGAACCTATAATATTCATGAGGGTTGACTTACCCGAGCCCGAAGCTCCGACGATTGCCACAAATTCCCCTTCATAAACTTTAAGGTCCACACCTTTAAGGGCTGCAAACTCGTTTGGAGTACCGATAAAGAACTTCTTGACGATTCCTTTCATGTCAATAATTGTCTTTGCCATATTACTCCTTACATTCCGCTTGTGGCGCCGTCGTTCATGTAAACACTAAAGTCAAATACGTCAGCGATATCTCTTGTGATTTTAACTTCATCGCCTTCTTTTAAGTTGCCGCCTGTGATTACAACGTAATATTCACTCTCTAAGCCTGTTGTAACGATTTCTTTGTGAGTAGCTGTAATCATACCGGTCTTTTCATCTTTTGCATCGATAATTTCAACGTATTTATCACCGGTTTCTTCATCTGTCATAACCGCATCATAAGGAACCGTAAGTGAACCGTTTGATTCGTCTAAGATGATTGAAAGCTTAGCCGTCATATCAAGTTTTAACATATCGTTCTTTGTAAGAATGCTGATCTTTGTGGTGTAGGTAACGGCTGATGTACCGTCTGTTGAAACCTTCATAGGTGTGGCTCTTGGAGCAATTGACTTAACAACGCCTTCAAGCTCTTCATCGCCTGTACCGTTTGTCTTAATGACAACCTTCTGACCAACCTTTATCTTTCCGATATCGAATTCATCGATTTCGGTGCTGATTTCATATGCATTGATATCTTCCACTCTTACAGCGGGAGTACCTGTATATATTGCACCCTTTTCCACAGCAACATCCGTAACCACTCCGTCAAAAGGAGCCACGATGTTGCAAGAATCTATCTGATCTTCAAATGTTGAAATCTGTCTTTCAACACTCTTTGTGCTTCCCGAAGCCTGAATCTGTGCATTGCTTAATGATTCTCTTGAAGCTTGGATATTTGAATCTGTGCTTCTTTGAGTGTCCACCTGATTCTGCTTTAAGGTTTCGATTGTTTTTTCAAGTGAAGTAATATTGGCTTTTTCACTTTCATAATTTGAAAGCCACTTTGAAACATTTGCTTTTTCAACTTCAACAGCTGCATTTAAGGTTGCAACGTTCTTTTTAGCCTGATCCACATCGTTTCCCGAAACGGAAGAAAGAGCTCCGAGTGCATTTACTGCTGCGTTATAATTGTTTTCAGCGGTTTCAAGCTTTTTCTTGGCATCTTCGTACATATCGTCATACCAGCCCTTGACGTTCTTTGCTTCATCAAGTTTCTTCTGGGCGTCTTCAAGGTCCTTAACGATTCTTTCTGCGGAAATTGCCTGATTTGTAACTGCTTCGTTGTAAACTCTCTGAGCACTTCCAACACTTAAATTGTTTGCTTTTTTTGTGTTTGAAAGATTGGTCTGCGCATCGGCAAGGTCTTCTTCTAAGTTTTCTGAGTCAAGCTTTACAAGCAAATCCCCTGCCTTTACTTCATCACCAACCTGCACGTAAACTTCGCTTACCTTTACACCTGTAACAATGGATGAAAGGTCTTTAGAATCAACGCTTACCACTTTACCTGTTGTGGATACTACGTTTGCTACGTCTCTTTTTTCTGCAATGGCGGTTTCGCTTGTCATTGCCGCAAGCTGCTCCATTGCCTTGTTTCCGATTGACCTAAGCCAAAAGAAACCGGCTATCAAAATGGCCGCGATAACACCGAAAATAATGAGACCTTTTTTGTGTTTCTTAAAAAAATTCATTTCTATCTCTCCCATATAGTGTTTTTTTACTTCAATTAAGAAAATAATTGCTTTTTTAATTTAACGCAATAGCTTAAAACAATTGTTTATACTTTTAATTTTATTTTTATAAATGCCACGGATTAAACACCCGTGGCACTTATCGCTATTCAAGATTTAATTTCTTTGTAAGGAAAAATCTTGCTACAAAATACTCAAATGCCATCATGATAATGCCCACGATGAGTCCGCCTGTTGAAAGACGGGTGAAAAGCTGTGCAAGTTCTACATCATTAATTGTAAATGACTCTACATTAATGGTACCAAGTGTTGCAAGCAAAGTAATCTGTCCAAAGAAACCTTCAATGGCCTGCAAAACAAGGTATGCAAGGAATGCTCCGAGTATTTTCTTTTTTCCGAGAAGCTGTCCCGAAAGAATACAAAATGCAACCACAAACTGTGCGGAAAAGAGTGAAAACACTCCATTTAAAACAACCGATGTAATTATCCTTCCTGCGGAAGTAACCTTACATACTTCTCTCCAAATTTCAGAGAATCCCTTTATTGCTTCATTAAATTCCGGAGTGAAAGCTCCCAGAATCAAAAGTGATAAAACAGCCACCGCAACAGCCGATAACAATAAAACAGCTCCGCTTAAAATCTTGCTTACAAGGTACTCATCTGCCGATGCGGGAAGTGACATGTAAAAATAGCCCTGATCCCCAAGGGTTGATTTATAAAAATATATAATGAAAGCGATATAAGCTCCTATTGTAATTGCAACGACCGCAACCACAAACAAGACAGTGGATAAACCGTTCATTACGTTTGTAAAAATGTTTTCGCCCACATCT
>JAILCK010000290.1 GCA_024680435.1 Lachnospiraceae bacterium | reverse complement strand
ATTTCAAAGATTTCCCAAAAGAAGTTTCAGATTAATAAGGTGCCTTATTCCTTCGGTGAATTCTGGGAAGCCGTCAATATGCTTATTGAGCCTATGTGCGCAAGCAAGACGGTTGACTTTGAATGGAAGTCAAGTATCCCCGAAGACTACGTGGTGCTGACGGATCCTTTAAGAATCACTCAGGTCTTTATAAACCTTTTGTCAAATGCCATTAAGTACACTCCCTCCGGCGGCCATATTTCGTTTGAATGCAGGCAAAAAGAACTTGAAGGCGGAAATTCCAAGGTTACTTTCATTGTAAAAGACGACGGCATCGGAATGAGCGATGAGTTCCAGAAAAGAATGTTTGAGCCTTTCCAGCAGGAATCAAAAGACGTAAATTCCGAGCTTAACGGAACGGGCCTTGGATTATCTATCGTTAAAGCCATAATAGACGCCATGAAGGGTAAGATAACCGTAAACAGTGCGCCGGGTGCAGGAACCACAATAAAGGTTGTGCTTGATTTTGAAATTGCAAAAGACAGCCCCGCACACATGATAAAATACGAAGACGCGGATTTAAACGGAAAAAGAATCCTTGTGGTTGAAGATAATGACATTAACAGAGAGATTGCGGTTGCATTGCTTGAAAAGAAAGGTATGATAGCGGAAACCGCCGTTAACGGACAGGATGCCATGGAAAAGTTTTCTTCTCATACTCCCGGCCACTACGATCTTATTCTAATGGATATAAGAATGCCTATTATGAGCGGGCTTAAGGCCACAAAATACATTCGCGCCATGGAAAGAGACGATGCAAGGCAGATTCCCATAATAGCCATGACAGCCAATGCATTTAATAAAGACGTGCAGGCTTCTTTGGACGCAGGAATGAATGAGCACCTTTCTAAGCCCATTGAACCAAGAAGTCTTTACAATACTATTGCAAAATATGTTTCTAAGAAGTAGAATGCCCTTTAGACCATCGGTCTTGGGGCATTTTCCCTACAGTTTCTTTATGCTTATAAAAATCTTTTAAAACCTTTAAAAAATCCCTTGACTTTAAAAATGATTTGACTTAGAATGTAGGTTGCTCTATTGTGGAGTGCTGTGGTTTTTTATGCCCTTTTTTACATATAAAAAAGCGGTTAAATCATAAGAACGGGGTGAGTGTCAATGGAAAAAAACAGAATACGTCAAGTGCCCGCAGGCAGAAACACACGTATGAGTTATTCTCGACAAAAAGAAGTTTTGGAAATGCCCAACCTTATTGAAGTTCAAAAGGATTCCTACGAATGGTTCCTTAAGGACGGATTAAAAGAGGTATTTGATGACATTTCTCCGATTGAAGACTTCGGCGGACGTTTAAGCTTGGAATTTGTTGATTCCGAACTTTGCAGAGAAGATGCCAAGTACACAATCGAGAAGTGTAAAGAGCGCGATGCTACTTATGCGGCTCCCTTAAAGGTCAAAGTGCGTCTTTGCAATAAGGAGACCGGAGCTATCATCGAGCATGATATATTCATGGGAGATCTCCCTTTGATGACCGAAACCGGTACTTTCGTTATCAACGGTGCCGAAAGAGTTATCGTAAGCCAGATGGTTCGTTCTCCCGGCATATATTACAATATCGAACACGATAAAATCGGTAAGCGTTTGTTCTTTTCAACGGTTATCCCCAATCGTGGTGCGTGGTTGGAATATGAAACAGATTCAAATGATGTTTTTTATGTACGTGTAGACAGGACTCGTAAAGTCCCGATTACCGTTCTTTTGCGTGCCCTCGGTTTGGGAACAAACGATGAGATCCGTGAAATTTTTGGTGACGAACCTAAGCTCGAAGCATCTTTTGCAAAAGATACTTCCACAAACTATCAGGAAGGTTTGCTTGAGTTATATAAGAAGATTCGTCCCGGTGAACCTCTTTCCGTAGATAATGCAAAGAGCCTTATCGAGGGAATGTTCTTTGACCCCAAACGTTATGATTTAGCTCGCGTTGGTAGATATAAATTCAACAAGAAATTACACCTTAAGAACCGTATCCGTAACATGGTTCTTGCCGAAGACGTTGTTTCAACAGTTACAGGCGAAATCATTGCGGAAAAAGGAACAAAGGTTACTGTTGATATAGCTGAAGAAATTCAGAACGCTGCAGTTTCTTATGTAATGGTAGAAACAGAAGAAAGAGTCGAAAGAGTTCTTTCTAACTTAATGGTTGACATCACAAAGTATGTTGACTGCGATCCTAAAGAACTTGGCATCACAGAAGCTGTTTACTATCCTGTACTTAAATCAATCCTTGATGAATATCAGGATAAGGCAGACGAACTTTTCGATGCGTTAAAGAGAAACGTTCACGAACTTGTGCCCAAGCACATCACAGTTGACGATATCTTTGCATCAATCAACTACAACATGCATCTTGAATACGGCATCGGTAAGGATGACGATATCGATCACCTTGGTAACAGACGTATTCGTGCGGTTGGTGAACTTTTACAGAATCAGTACCGTATCGGTCTTTCAAGACTTGAAAGAGTGGTACGTGAAAGAATGCAGACACATGATACAGAGGAAGTTACTCCTCAGGCTCTTATTAACATTAAGCCCGTACAGGCAGCAGTTAAAGAGTTCTTTGGTTCATCACAGCTTTCTCAGTTCATGGATCAGAACAACCCTCTTGGTGAGCTTACTCATAAGAGACGTTTATCTGCACTTGGTCCCGGCGGTCTTTCAAGAGAACGTGCATCATTCGAAGTTCGAGACGTACACTACTCTCACTACGGACGTATGTGCCCTATCGAAACACCTGAAGGTCCTAACATCGGTTTGATTAACTCTCTTGCATCTTATGCAAGAATCAATACATACGGCTTCATCGAAGCTCCTTTCAGAAGAGTAGACAAGTCTGACCCTGAAAATCCCAGAGTAACAGACGAAGTTGTTTACATGACAGCAGATGAAGAAGATAACTACCATGTAGCTCAGGCTAACGTAGCACTTAATCCTGACGGAACCTTCGTAAAGAAGTCAATCTCAGGTCGTTACAGAGAAGAGACACAGGAATATCCAAGCACCATGTTTGATTTCATGGACGTATCACCCAGAATGGTATTCTCGGTTGCTACAGCTTTGATTCCTTTCCTTCAGAACGACGATGCTAACCGTGCCCTCATGGGATCAAACATGCAGCGTCAGGCAGTTCCGCTTATGGTTACCGAAGCTCCTGCAGTAGGTACCGGTATGGAACCCAAGGCAGCAGTTGACTCAGGTGTGTGCGTAGTGGCAAAAGAAGCCGGTGTTGTTTCTTATGTTTCTTCTAACTTAGTGAAGATTACACAGGACGACGGCGAAGTGGTAGACTACAAGCTTACCAAATTCCAGAGAAGTAACCAGTCAAACTGCTACAACCAAAAGCCAATCGTTTCTAAGGGCGAGCGCGTTGAAAAGGGCGAAGTTATTGCTGACGGACCTTCAACAAGCGGCGGAGAACTTGCACTTGGTAAGAACCCTCTTATCGGTTTCATGACCTGGGAAGGTTATAACTACGAAGATGCTGTTCTTCTTAGCGAAAGACTTGTACAGGATGACGTTTATACATCAATCCATATTGAAGAATATGAAGCAGAAGCACGTGACACTAAGCTTGGACCCGAAGAAATCACTCGTGATGTTCCCGGTGTCGGTGATGATGCGTTAAAGGATTTGGATGACAGAGGAATCATCCGCATCGGTGCTGAAGTAAGAGCCGGTGATATCCTTGTAGGTAAGGTAACACCTAAGGGTGAAACCGAACTTACAGCCGAAGAAAGATTACTTCGAGCTATCTTTGGTGAAAAGGCAAGAGAAGTAAGAGATACTTCCCTTAAGGTTCCTCACGGTGAATACGGTATCATCGTAGATGCCAAGGTATTTACAAGAGAAAACGGCGACGAATTGGCACCCGGTGTCAACCAGTCGGTTCGTGTATATATTGCACAGAAGCGTAAGATTTCAGTCGGCGATAAGATGGCCGGACGTCACGGTAACAAGGGTGTCGTTTCAAGAGTGCTTCCTGTAGAAGATATGCCTTATCTTCCCAACGGTCGTCCTCTCGATATCGTGCTTAACCCCTTGGGCGTACCTTCACGTATGAATATCGGACAGGTGCTTGAAATCCACCTTTCACTTGCTGCAAAGGCACTTGGATTCAACATTGCAACTCCTGTATTCGACGGCGCAAACGAAAAAGATATTCAGGATTCACTTGAACTTGCAAACGATTACGTAAATCTTCCTTTTGATGCTAAAGAAGCTAAAGCGGAAGCTGAAAAGAACGGTGTAGAGTACGATAAGAATGCCGACACCTTCGAAAAGTTACACAAGGATGAACTTCTTCCCGAAGTTTATGAATACTTATCAGAAAACAGAGCACACAGAGCACTTTGGAAGGGTGTTCCGATTTCAAGAGACGGTAAGGTTCAGCTTCGTGACGGACGTACAGGTGAGCTCTTCGACGGACCTACAACAATCGGTCACATGCATTACTTAAAGCTCCACCACTTGGTAGACGATAAGATTCATGCTCGTTCAACAGGTCCTTACTCACTTGTTACACAGCAGCCTTTGGGTGGTAAAGCTCAATTCGGTGGACAGCGTTTCGGTGAAATGGAAGTTTGGGCACTTGAAGCTTACGGTGCAGCTTACACATTACAGGAAATCCTTACAGTTAAGTCCGACGACGTAGTTGGTCGTGTTAAGACATATGAAGCAATTATCAAGGGTGAGAACATTCCTAAGCCCGGTATCCCTGAATCATTCAAGGTACTTTTAAAGGAATTACAGTCACTTGGTCTTGATATCAAGGTTCTTAGAGAAGACGACACAGAAGTCGCACTTACCGAATCTGTCGATTATGGCGAAACGGATTTCAGAATGGCTGAAATGGACGGCAATGACAGAAAGGGCACATATTCACGTGCCGAATTCACAAATGCCGGCTATCAGACACAGGAATTCGATGAATCGGGCGAATTAGTGGAAGCCGATGAATCCTTCGATGAAGCTGAAGAAGATTTCAGCGAAGAAGAATTCGAAGGAAGCCTTGACGAATAAGGTAAATGAATTACAAAAATAATTGTAAAGGAGCGCCATAAATGTCGGAAATTAATAATGGTATACAGCAGCCGATGACCTTTGATAAGATCCAGATCGGTTTAGCAAGCCCTGAGAAGATCAGAGCATGGTCCAGACGTGGTGATGACCCGGATTTCGGTATTGTCACAAAGCCTGAAACCATCAACTACAGAACACTTAAACCCGAAAAAGACGGTTTGTTTTGTGAAAGAATTTTCGGACCCAGCAAGGACTGGGAATGTCACTGCGGTAAGTACAAAAAGATTCGTTATAAAGGCGTTATCTGCGACCGCTGTGGTGTAGAAGTAACAAAGGCCAGTGTTCGTCGTGAACGTATGGGACGTATCGAACTTGCAGCTCCCGTTTCACACATCTGGTATTTTAAGGGTATCCCCTCTCGTATGGGATTAATTCTCGATATCTCTCCCAGAGTACTCGAGAAGGTATTATATTTCGCATCTTACATTGTGCTTGATGCAGGTGAATCAAACCTTCAGTACAAGCAGGTTCTTTCTGAGAAAGAATATCAGGATGCAAGAGAAACTTACGGCAACAAGTTCCGTGTAGGAATGGGTGCCGAAGCAATCAAAGAGTTATTACAGGCAATCGACTTAGAGACTGAATCTGTAGAGCTTAAGGCAGAACTTAAGGAATCCACAGGTCAGAAGAGAGCCCGTATTATAAAGAGACTTGAAGTAGTTGAAGCATTCCGTGAATCAGGAAACAAGCCTGAATGGATGATAATGGATGTTATTCCCGTTATTCCTCCGGACCTTCGTCCCATGGTTCAGCTTGACGGCGGAAGATTTGCTACATCAGACTTAAACGACCTTTACAGACGTATCATCAACCGTAACAACCGTCTCCAGAGACTCTTAGAGCTCGGAGCTCCCGACATTATCGTAAGAAACGAAAAGAGAATGTTGCAGGAAGCAGTTGATGCTTTGATCGATAACGGCCGTAGAGGACGTCCCGTAACAGGCCCCGGTAACAGAGCACTTAAGTCACTTTCAGACATGCTTAAAGGTAAGGGCGGTCGTTTCCGTCAGAACCTTCTTGGTAAGCGTGTTGACTACTCGGGACGTTCAGTTATCGTAGTAGGACCTGAACTTAAGATTTACCAGTGTGGACTTCCTAAGGAAATGGCTATAGAGCTTTTCAAACCTTTCGTTATGAAAGAGCTTGTTTCCAGAGGAATTTCACAGAACATAAAGAATGCAAAGAAACTTGTTGAAAGACTTGACGAGCAGGTTTGGGATGTACTTGAAGATGTAATCAAAGAACATCCTGTAATGCTTAACCGTGCCCCCACTCTTCACAGACTTGGTATTCAGGCATTTGAGCCAATTCTTGTAGAAGGTAAGGCTATTAAGCTTCACCCACTTGTATGTACAGCCATCTGGTCACCATCGAAGTCGGCGTTGAAAGGTGTACATACAAGTGGGTGAAGCTTAATAGCCTTACCTTCTACAAGAATTGG
>JAILCK010000270.1 GCA_024680435.1 Lachnospiraceae bacterium | reverse complement strand
ACTTATTTTTGGCGGCGTATTTGTGTTTATGACTGCGGGAGATAAGGATGATATAGAGAAAACATATTACACTCTTTTAATAGGGGCGGGCACTATATTAACATTTGCTTTCATTACGGCATTTGTGGGCTCTCCTGTTGTAGTAAATGTTTTAAATAAGACCTCAGGCTTTTTGCATGATTTTAACTTCACAAGGTTTTCTTGGCTCTTTACGGTATTCTGGTTTGCAGAGTTTGCACTGTCTTTAAAGATGCTTTGGATTATGGTTAAAAACATGGATTTACGCATTCTTGGAATCATTCTTTATGTGATTGGTTTTGTGGGTGTGACAGGAGTGACAGGTTTCTTTATCCTTAAAGACAATGACTTAAAGCCTAACATTTTAAAGATTGCAAATAATGGCAATTACGAAATGATGACCTGGAAGCAGTATTTTGCCGAGGATTTGTTTAATGAAGTAGACAAAATGATAGGCGGTAAAAAGCAGGAAGTGAAGGTAGTGAGCTACGGCATTTACCCTGCTGCAGCCACCTATAACGGCTTTAACTGTCTTGATGCTTATTCAAACAATTATGATTTAAATTACAAGCATGCTTTCAGAGAAGTGATTGCGCCTGAGCTTGATAAAAGCGAATACTTAAAGCAATGGTTTGACGGTTGGGGCAACAGGTGCGTGCTAGTTACCAATGAAAATATGAACTATTTCACTTTTGAAAAGAAGTGGGGCACATATACCACAAGCTATGACTATAACATGGATGCTTTAAGAAGTCTTGGCTGTGACTATATTATTTCAGCATCTTACTTTATTGAGCCTGAAAAACATGGGCTTAAGCTTTTAAATGAAAATGACGAGGCAATTGAGACACCGGATAGCTGGTATCGATTGTTCGTTTATGAAATAGAGAAAAACGAGTAATACGGAGATAGAAAATGGCGTTTAACTCCCTGCACTTTTTAATATTTTTCCCAATAGTAATTCTTGTTTACTACATAATGCCAAAGAAACTAAGAACATTTTGGCTGCTAGCCGCAAGTTATTACTTTTACATGGCGTGGAATCCAAAGTACATAGTGCTTATTTTGATTTCAACACTGGCTACGTACTTAAGTGGATTACTGCTTGAGAAATATGAAAGCATAAAAATAAAAAAGGGAATTGTGGCAGGCTGTTTCGTGATTAACTTAAGCCTTCTCTTTTTCTTTAAATACTTTGACTTTTTACTTTCTAACATTAACTTTTTGCTTGAAAAAATGCATATAAGCGTGGTGGCAAATCCTTTTGATGTGCTGCTTCCCGTCGGCATTTCTTTTTATACTTTCCAGGCTTTAAGCTATACGGTTGATGTATACAGAAAAGAGATTAAGGCAGAGAAAAACTTTTTAAGATATGCGCTTTTTGTTTCTTTCTTCCCCCAACTCGTGGCAGGCCCTATAGAGCGAAGCAAGAATCTTCTTTCGCAGATTGAAAACCTTGATGATAAAAAGCTATTTGATTACGACAAGGTGGTAAGCGGTTTTTCAATGATGGTTTACGGCATGTTTTTAAAGGTAGTGCTTGCAGACCATATTTCCATATTTGTTGACAATGTGTGGGAAAACACACACGCAGTCGGAAGCACTGTTGCCATCCTTGCATCCATTGCCTTTTCTCTGCAAATTTATTGTGACTTTGGAGCTTATTCAATTATTGCTATAGGTGCTGCAAGGATGCTTGGCATTGGCTTAATGGAAAACTTTAATACACCTTACTTTGCTACCTCTATTTCGGATTTTTGGAGAAGGTGGCATGTTTCTTTGTCCACATGGTTTAGAGACTATTTGTATATTCCCCTTGGCGGAAGCAGGTGCTCTAAAGTAAAGAAATACAGAAACATCATGATTACATTTCTTGTAAGCGGCCTTTGGCACGGAGCAAACTGGACATATGTGATTTGGGGCGCTATTCACGGAATGTATCAGATTGTGGGGGATTTACTCAAGCCTATAAAAGAGAAGCTATGTAAAATCACGAATGTAAATAAAGAGATGGGAAGCTTTAGATTATTAAAGATAATCGGCACATTTGCATTAACTACATTTGCGTGGATTTTCTTTAGAGCGGATTCTTTGAAAGCAGCACTTTTGTTTATAAAGAATATGATTACAAGGCCGGATCCATGGGTGCTTTCTACCAAAGATTATTTGAACTTTGGAGTGGATGCTTCGGACTTTAATCTAATTATCATAGGCATAACTGTTTTAGTGATTGTAGATTTAATCAGATACAAAAAGAACTTGGATATTGGTGCATTTTTACTTAAGCAGAATTTATGGTTCAGATGGGCTGTGCTTATTGTATTGATTGTGTCTACTTTAGTTTACGGCGCATACGGAACAAGTTTTGATTCATCGCAGTTTATATATTTCCAATTCTAGGGGATTTATGAAAAAAGTAATAAAAATAGTATCTTTTATTTTAATAACGATAATTATACTGTCTATCAGTTACCGGACTCTATCATGGAAAGATACGACGGGAGACTATGTTTCAAGTATAGAACAGTTAAAGAATACTCCTAATAACACCATAGACGTTGTGTTTGTGGGAAGCTCCCATG
>JAILCK010000254.1 GCA_024680435.1 Lachnospiraceae bacterium | reverse complement strand
GATTGGCGCATCCTTCATAATGGCGCGGGCTATGGCGATTCTTTGACGTTCTCCTCCCGAAAGTGTGGCTCCGCCTTCACCGATAACCGTATCGTATCCGTTGGGAAGTGCTGATATAAAGTCATGGCAGGCTGCTTTCTTGGCAGCTTCAATCACTTCTTCCATAGAAGCATCGGGCTTACTGAATCGAATGTTGTTTGCAATCGTATCTTCAAAAAGATAGACTCTTTGGAACACAAAGCTAAAGTTTTCCATTAGGGAATCAAAGCTATAGTCCTTAACGTTTCTTCCGCCCAAAGAAACACTTCCTTCATTTACATCCCAGAATCTTGCAATAAGGGAAGTGATGGTGGTCTTTCCTCCGCCTGAAGGGCCCACAATGGCGGTTGTTGTGTTTTCTTTTATGTCCAAAGAAACGTCATCGATTATCTTTCTGTTTTCATAAGCAAAGCTTACGTGTTCAAGATGTATGTCTCTGTTTTCAGGCTTGTAATCGACGCCGTCTATATCCATCTGCTCTATACCAAGTATCTCGTTTGCAAGGTCAACACCTTTACCTATTACCTTAAGTAAAGCCGTGAATGTTCCTGCGGTATCCAAGGCTTCGAATACCATAAAGGAGCAAAACAGCATTGTGATGGTGTATACGATATCCAAGGTGCCGTTAAAATAAAAGGAAAGAGAAGCGCCTGCAATAACAACTCCCATAAGCTTTACAAATAAGTTTTGCACGCCAACCGCGGGAATTGCCGAAAGTTCTGCGCTTATGTCGGCATTTTTCTTTCTGTCTATGGCCTTTTGAATTCTTGACTGATTTTGACCGATTATATTGTAATTTCTGATTTCTGCAATGCCTTGAATGTATTCAAGAATAATGCCCACCATGTTTTTATCTGCCTCAATCTTTTCACCGGCAACCTTGGCTACGCATTTGTTGGTCCATCTATTAATCAAAACAAACAAGCCGATACCGATTACGGAAATGAGTCCGATTCTTACGTCAAAAGCAAACATTAAAAGCGCCACAATAACCGTGGTAAGGCTTCCCTGAAGTACAAGCATTATGGCTCTTGTTGCTATATCTCCCACCTGCTCCATTGTGTTTGTGGTAACGGATGTGATGTGGCCTAAGCTTGTGTCGTTAAAAAATCCCATGGGAAGGTATCTTAAGTGTTCACCGATTTCTATTCTCTTTAAAGCACAGGTATCGTATCCTGCTTCTGTTTGAAGCATGGATGAAAAACGGCTTACTGTCATTTTTCCGATTGTGCTAAGAAGCATAAGCCCTAATACAGTAAGGATTGCTTTTGTATCTACGTTCTTTTCATATACGGCCTTTATTGCCACAAAAGCGGCAGGAATCTTTATGGCCGTAAACATTGCTTCAAGTACGCCTAAAAATACTGATTTATACAGCTTGTTTCTGTTCTTTTCACTGCAAAAATCAAAGAACTTTTTTATCATCTTAAACATTTGCGGCCTCCTTTAAAGAAACTGTTTTTGCTTCCTCATCTTCATCCTTTGCCATGCTGTGGGCTTCCCACATCTTTTTATAAAGTTCGCATGACTTAAGAAGCTCTTCCTGAGTGCCGCAAGCTTCGACCTTTCCATCGTTAATAACAAAAATCTTATCTGCATCAACTATGGTCGATAATCTGTGGGCAATGACTATAAGGGTGCGTCCCTTAATAAGCTTTGCTACGCTTTCCTGAACGATTGCCTCGTTTTCAGGGTCTGTATAAGCTGTAGCTTCATCTAGGATAACAACCGGTGCATCCTTAAGCATCGCTCTTGCAATACAGATTCTTTGGCGTTCTCCGCCCGATAAGTGGCCACCGGCTCCGCCTACTATGGTGTCATAGCCGTTTTCAAGGCCTAGGATAAATTCATGGCATCCTGTAGCTTTAGCCGCATTTATTACATCTTCATCCGTTGCGCCTTTCTTTCCAAGCCTTATGTTTTCTTTAACCGACATATCAAAAAGGAAATTATCCTGCGCTACATATGCTATTTGATTCATGTAGTAATTAAGGGGAAGATTTTGAATGTTGATGCCTCCGAAGGTAATCATTCCCGAATCCACATCCCAAAGGGAATCGATAAGTCTTGCAACGGTACTCTTACCCGATCCTGAAGGGCCAACGATTGCCACCACTTCACCCTGCTTAATCTCCATATTTATGCCGTGAAGCACTTCAGCTTCTTTGTAAGTAAAGTGAACATCCTTTAAAGTGATGTCGGAACCTACGGGAGCCTTTGTGATTTCTTTTGGCCTAACCATGTCTTTTCTTTCAAGAATTTCCGTAGCTTCTCCAAAAATAGAGCCAACCTTCATAAGGTCGTCCATATATGTAAAGGCAACCACCAAAGGTGTAATAAGGCCTGCGGAAAGGATGATACATGTGATAAAGTCACCTGCGGCCAAAGAACCGTTTTTAACTAAAAGAAGCCCTACGGGAAGCACTCCCAAAAATGTTGCAGGAAGGAAAGCCATCATTCCCGACTGAGGCCAGATGCATCTTCTCATCCAATTAATAAACACGTCAGCGCCTTCTCTTGCTGCTATAACAAACTTTTCGTAGGAGCTTCCTGTTTTACCAAAAGCCTTAATAACTTCGATACCGTTAATGTATTCAACCGCCGTATCGTTTAGCTTCTTTGTTTTCTCAACGGATAAAGCAAATCCGCCTTGGCTTCTTATAAACATGATTACCATGAAAACAAGACCTATAATCGCACCCACAAAGTTTGCAAGGCCCACTCTCCAATCGATTGAGATAATATAGATAAACATTGCAATGGGAAGAAGGATGTTTGCTGTAAACTCAGGCACTATATGGGCCAATGTGGTTTCCATAGAATCCACTCTTTCAACAATTATGTTTTTGTAGCTTCCGCTGTTATCATCAAGCACCGAGCCCAAGGGAATCTTTGAAAGCTTTTCGCAAAGCTGAGTTCTTATTCCTCCAAGGACCGTAAATGTAGCCACATGAGAAAGGGATGTTGAAAATGAATGAAGTGTTGCTCTTATCACCCAAAACAATCCCATAAATAAAACTTCTTTTAAGTAAAAGCTAAAATCTTTGTTTCCAAGAAGCAACTGCTCCACAATTTTAGCAATAATAACATATGGGACAAATGAAGCCGCAACGCCAAACATGGCAAGCACCACACTTCCCGCAAAGAAACTTTTCTTGCGTCCTGCAAATTCCAAAATCCAGGACAGCACACTCCTTTTTTTCATGTACATTCTCCTTTACAGTATTTCTTTTATTCTACGTTCTTTAACGCCACAGAAAGCGGAATATTCTTTATTCTTATAAAGTCTACAGCCGACACAAATGCATAACCTATCAAAAGGTATAAAACAGCAAGTACCATTGATTGCGGCCTCATATAGAAGGCAAAATATCCGTCCATTTGGAGCATAAATATCTTAAATATTTGGGTCATTAAAAAGTATCCGATAACAAATGCAACTGATGCACATATCACTACCACTATCGCAGTGGGTGCAATGTACAAAGAACCGATTTCGCCGTTTTTAAATCCAAGAATCTTAACCATGGATATAGATTGCTCGTTTCTTTCAATTATTATCTTTGCAAGAAGATAAATTAAGGATGCGGAAAGAATAATTAAGGCAACTTTAAACACTCCCATCATTCCGCCCATAGAATGCATAAGCTGGTTTGTGACCTTTAAAATATCCTCTTCTGTTATGACCGTAGCTATATACTTTTCTTTAATATCAGTAATTTCATTCTTTGAAAAATATCCCGAAAACTCAGCGTCATCTTTGTCAAAGGTCTCATTAAAGAAATCATCTTTCAAAAAGATGGCAATTCCTCCTTCATAGTCCACAATGTCTTCAACGCTAAACTCATAGCTTTTGTTTTCATACTCTTCATTAAGAGTAATCACATCTCCGGGCTTTAGGTCAAATTTCTTTGAAAAAGCAGAAGAAACAAAAGCTCCGTTTTTATTTTTAGTCTCTCTTAAAGATACATATTTACTGTTATCTTCTATGCCGTAAACCGTAACGCTTTCATCGCCACCGCTTCCCATGCCTGATCTAACCTCAGACTTTTTCTTTGGATATAAAAGATTTGTCATGCCAAAGGCTTCGGCTGATTCTTCGCTTGTTTTAATAACATTTGAATCATCGTCTTTATAATTCATCAAAATGTACTGGTACTTTGCAAACATCATATTCGAAGCTTCTTTTGCATAGTGATTTAGCGCATCGGGAAGTCCAAATGCAAAGCACATCATAAGTTCAATGAATACCACACCGAATATAAGCACCATGTAGTTTGAAAGATTCTGAAAAAAGTTTCTTAATCTGAATCTTCTTATGAAAGACCACTTAGGGATTCTCCTTGCTTTAGTTCTCTTATGTTTAGAAAGATCGTGACGCAAGAAACGAAGAGGGCTTAACTTAAGTTTTCTTACTATCACAAAAAGATTAATGAAAAACATTAATATAAGCGGAATTACAGTGGTCTTGACTATAGCGGTGTTGCTCCAGACTGCCTTACATTCCGGAAGACTGTAACTGTTAAAATACAGGTTTACAGCCACGTCTTTAAAGAGTGTATATCCAAGGACATTTCCGACTATCGCTCCAAGTATTGTAACCGCCACAGGCATTGACATGTAGTGAACCAAAAGCTCAGATTTGGAATATCCTGAAGCTCTTAATGTGCCTATTACAGAGGCTTCTTTGTCTATTGTGTTGCTTATGGTAATTGCAAAAATAAAAGCGATGACAGCGATTAATATATAGCAAAGGATGCCGGCACCGGCTGCATCTCCCTCGATATCGCTGAGAGCAAAATTACTTGCCTGTCGTAAATATTCGGGAAGAAAATCTTCAATCTCGTTGTCATACACCAAAGCCTGAGTGATCAGGGCCTTTAAATAGTTTTCTGCATAATCCGCAGCTTCAATTTTATCTTTTGGCTCATTTAAATATTTAAATGCATAACTAAAATGCACTCTTGACGAAAAATTATCAAAAGCTTTGGGCGTCACCATTGCAACATCAAACCCAAAAGCATCAAACATTAAGTCGGTATTTGATTCGTGCAATGTATTGTAATTTACATATGAAAGAAGCCCTACGATTTCAAAGTCTTTTCCTCCGACATTAATATGGTCTCCAATTCCTACCCCCACATTGTCTGCATGCATTCTGTCAATGGCAATTTCTTTTTCATTCTCAGGGGCGCGTCCTTTGTTAAAAGAAGCCATATCAACCAAAGAGTCACTCTTATAAATTCTTACCTTGGCTTCAGTTTCCCCGTCTAAATTGCTGTCTTCGTTTTCTTCCCTAAAATAGTGCTCATAAATCTTTGCCGAAACCGGAAAGAAAGCCTCATCATTAAGGCTGTATCTGTCTGCCACTTCATCCCATTCTTCATTGACTTTTTTAAGTACTTCCTCATGGGCTTCATTGTAGGCTTCTTCTAGCGCTTTTTTAAATTCTTCCGACTCCCTTACTTCTTTTAAAGTCTTGTCGAAAGAAGCCTCAATGGCTTCATCAGCCTCTTTGTTTCCCTTATTAATGTAATAAGTTTTAACATCAGCCTTTTTACCTGTTTCCAAAGCTTTAATCAACTCATCTGAAGCTTCTTTTGATAATTCAAAGCTTCCGTCTTCTAAGTTTAATTCTTCTCTTCCTTCGTAAATTGCCGAAAGCATACTGTCATGGCCGACATACATTCCTGAGATAACCCCTATCATAACCACCATAAAAATGATGATTACAAAGTATTTATGCCAATCAGACTTGAGCTCTCTGGGAATTCTTTTTATAAGCGGATTTTTCATAAAAAGACCCCCTTACCATTCAAGCTCGAAAGCCGAGATTTTGTTTTCGTTTATGTCATTATGGCGCACCACGCCGTCTCTTAATTTAATAACATGATCTGCCATGTTCTTAATGGCCTCATTGTGGGTAACCATGATTACGGTATTTCCAAACTTTCTGTTACAGTCTTCAATAAGCGCAAGTATTTCTTTTGATGTCTTATAGTCAAGGGCACCCGTGGGCTCATCGCACAGAAGAATATCCGGGTTCTTTACAACAGCTCTTCCGATTGATACTCTTTGCTGTTGTCCACCGGATAATTGATTTGGGTATTTATATTTGTGATCCTGAAGACCAAGGGTAGATATTACTTCTTCAACGTCTAAGGGCTTGTCGGAAAGATAGGCTCCGACTTCGATGTTTTCTTTTACATTTAGATTTGGAATTAGATTATACATTTGGAAAACATATCCCAGATGCTTTCTTCTGTACATTGTAAGCTCCTTCTCATTCATTTCTTCAAGTTTGTCACCGTTGATGCTTACAAATCCTTCATCCGGGGTATCGATTCCTCCGATTATATTTAAAAGAGTAGACTTTCCCGAACCCGAAGGGCCTAAAAGAACGCAAAACTCTCCTTTATTTACCGTAAAGTCCATTCCTCTAAGCACTTCCTGCTTTGCTTCGCCGGACCCGAAACTCTTTTTAAGTTCCCTAATCTCAAGAAAATTCGCTTTCATATTTCCTCCTACTATGAAACAATTTTCCCCAATAACGCTTTTCTTCCCATGTTCAGTTAGCTCTCGCTAACCAAAAAAGATGCTACCACCCATCTTTTAAAAAGTCAAGGAAAGCGTGTTATATCTTTGGCTTACCGCCATAAAAAAAGAGCCGAAGATTTCTCTTCGGCTTAATATATAAAGCGCTCACCGATTATGGGTTATGCGCTAATCGAGGTAGGGCATCCGATGGATGCAATTGAGGTAGTGTTCATAAGCATGTACCTCCTTTCCTCGATTAGAATTATCACACAAAAAAATTAAAGAAGCAACTGCACCGCCAAAGAATTATCACTCAAGCTTTCCAATCTTTGACATCTTATCTAACTGAGATCTTTCAAGCACAATCAGTAATCTGCAATCTTTACCAAGCTTATCCGCAGGGTTTATAAGCTCCCACTTAGAAACCTTATTTTCCTGCTTTGCCACAATGTTTATCTTGTAGTGCTTTCTTAAATTTAATTCGATTAAAGAGCGGCCCACCCAGTCAGCGGCAGGGCTCATCTCAATCATGCAAAGGTTGTCATCTACCTGAAAATAATCAAGAAGAGTATCGGATGCTATAATTCTGGCGGAACGCATACCGTTTTCTTCTTCCGGAATCACTACCTTATCCGCTCCGATTTTCTTTAGGATAGAAGTCATTCTGGCGGATGAGCTTTTTGCCACCACAACCGGCACCTTCTGCTCTTTCGAAACAGTAATAGCCATAATGCTTGCGGCCAGATTTTTTCCCATTCCGCAAACCACTATGTCCATGCTCTTTAAATCAAGAGTGCTGATTTCTTCTTCGATTGACAAGTCTAAGCAAACGGCCTCAGTGCAATAGTCCGCGATTTCCTTTATTTTTTCTTCGCTTTTATCTACGGCCAAAACGTCGGCTCCCATGCTATACATTTCTTTTGCAAGGCTCATGCCGTAATTTCCAAGTCCCAGTACAGCAATTGATTTTTCCATGCTATCCTCCTCATCCGATAAAGAAATGCCCTTCCGGGTTCTTTATCTCCTTTTTCTTTCTGTTTATTCCTGCTAAAAAGATTGCCATTGATATAGGAGCGATTCTTCCTAAATACATAGCAACCGTAACTATCACTTTTCCCACATCGTTTAGCTTCGGAGTGATATCTCTTGTAAGACCGACGGTTGCCGAGGCACTCACAATTTCAAAGAAACCATCCTGCATATCCATATGATTCGTGCCCACCAGCAAAAGGGTTAAGAAAATAATTGTAGCAACCCCCACACTTACAATAACACCGGCCTTTCTCATCTGCTCTGCCGATACGGATTTATGAAACACTCTTGCATTGTCTTCTCCGTGAAGGTAAGAAGAAACATTTTTGACAGCTAGGTAAAATGTGGTTGTTTTCACACCGCCGGCAGTTCCTATGGGGGAACCACCGATAAACATATAAACATAGGCAAACATACAGGAAATCTCCGTAAGGCCCGCCTGAGAAAAGGTGCAAAAACCTGCGGTTCTATATGTTACAGCCTCAAAGAAACTGTTTAAAATCTTTTCTTTAAGGTTCATATTGCCTATAGTTTCGGGATTATTGTATTCAAACACAAACACTATGAGGGCACCTGACAATATCAAGAATAAAGTCATTGAAAGAACCAGCTTTGTGTGCTCTGAAAACCTTGAAACAGTCTGCTTTATGGAGAATCGTTTCTTTATGCCCGATTTAACCTTCCCTGCGATGTCAAACCACACAATGAAACCGCCGCCTCCCATAACAATAAGGGCCATTGTGACGCACAAGACAAGTGTGTTTGACCTATATGCTTCCAGGCTACTCTCTCCCAGTATATCCATGCCCGCATTACAAAAGGCAGAAACGGAGTTAAACAAAGAATATCGTATTCCCCTAAAAAAACCGTATCTGGGAATAAAATCTATGGAATAAAGCCCTGCGCCCAAAAGCTCTGTAATGATAGTGGTCTTTATGATTCTTATCATGAATTTAATTACCCCTGAGGTGGTCTCTAAATTCAAAGAATCCTTTAACATTATTCTGTCGCTTAGAGTAAATTTCTTTTGCGCCGCAATCATAATTATCGAAAAGACGGTTATGACTCCCAGACCTCCGATTTGAATGAGAATCAAAATAACAGTCTGTCCGAAAAGACTCCAGTAATTACCGGTGTCAACCACAGTAAGTCCCGTAACGCAAATGGATGTGGCCGATGTAAACAAAGCATCCACAAATGATGTCCATGTACCCTCTTTTGAAGCAAAGGGAAGCATCAAAATAAGTGCGCCTACTATTATTGCCGCAAAGAAACTGATAGGTATCATTTGTACGGATGAAAAAATCTTTTTATTCATAAATCATCATCAAAAGCCTTATTATTTTTTCAGTCATTACTGTACTCGTTTATGGCTTAAAGGTCAACATAATCAAAGTACATATTATCCTTTAAATCTAATAATTCTTTAAAGCCTTTGTTATATAATTATGAAAGTGTAGGGAATCATTTGAATTTGATTCAAAGGGGAAAAAATGTTTAACGTAGTGATTGCGGCCAATGCCATATCTTCACTATTCTTAATTGTTATAATCGTAGGTCTATATCACGTATCCGAATTGGCAGTCATAAACACCCGCTTTTTTAGATACTGTCTTTGGCTTTGCCTTTTGGGGCTTATTTGTGAAGCCTTATCTTTTTTACTTGAAGGAAAAGAAGAATATGCTTCTTATCTAACTTTAGTAACGTTTCTTGGATACTTTTTCCTCCCTGTTTTGATTATCTTTTACAGTCTTTATGCCTATCAGCTGTTAAAAGAAAAATATGAAAGAAAATACTACAGATTTCCTATTTACATTCTGGTATTTTGTCTTATACAGATTGTGCTTGTGATTATCGGTACCCTTACAGGAAAGTACTTCTTTGTTAAAGACGGTATGCTAATGTTTGGCCCCTGGAATAAGGTCATGATGCTTATACCTGCACTTTGTTATCTCTTTATGATTGTTCCTGCCCTCAAGGTTTATAAGCTATACGGAATATCAAGCATTCTTGTCTTACTAATGCTCTTTATTTTCCCCGGTGCATCCATTTTGATAGTATCATTTTCAGACACACCCATAAGGCAGTTTTACTCTGCCACTGCCCTTACCTTTGAAGTAGTTTATGTGATGCTTCAATCAAAGATAGTGGATGAAGCAAACATAAATGCAAGGATTTATAACGAACTTTCCGTAAAAGACGTTTTGACGGGGCTTAGAAACAGACGGGGCTATGAAAATTATATAAATGAGCTAAAAGAAACCGATTCAATCGGAGTGGTCTTTTGCGATGTAAATTCACTTAAAGCTGTAAATGACAACGAAGGCCATGCGGCAGGAGATCAAAAGATTAAAGATGTTGCCGATATTTTGACAAAGATTATTAAAGACGGGG